>NZ_JBFBBE010000069.1:0-51848 GCF_040682555.1 Streptomyces sp. NPDC051172 | reverse complement strand
TCCAGGACAACCTTCGGGTGCACGCCGGCCTGGGCGATCTGTTCGGTCAGCGCGGCGGGGCTGTTGTCGAACCGCGCCTTTCCCAATCGCTCGCCACTCTCGGTCATCCGGACGAGGACCGAGCGGTGGCGGTGCAGGTCCATTCCGACGATCTGTCGCCCGTCGTAGTCTTGGTTACGGTCCATCAGGGGCCTCCTGCCTGTGGACGGTCGAGGTTCTTTTCCCTGGACCGAGCATCGTCCGCGCCCGGCCGGAGCGGGAGGCCCCGCTCCTTCATCGCATCAGCCGGTGCGCGCTGAGTGATGGATTCGGGGCGTGTGGTGACGGCCGGTGACCGTGGCGGTCGTCGGCTGGCAGGGCGTCAGGCGCGGGCTGCGGGTGGGAGCCAGGTGGTTCCGGTGAACGCGTCCCGGAGCACGGCGAGGGGGTTGACCGCGTGCTTGACGGCGGTTGAGAGCACGCCGCGGATCAGGTAGCGGTCCTTGGCGCGGTCGGGGTCGGTGAGCCGGCCGGAGATGTTCTCCTGGATCTTCGAGGGCCGCAGGTCGCGTTCTGCCTGGTTCGAGGTGGGTGGGATGCGCAGGTCGGTGGTGAAGCGCAGGAAGTCGTCCTCGCGGTTGCGGAGGGCTTCCAGCAGCAGGCGGGTCTTGCGGGCGCCGGGCCGGGTGTCGTCCAGGTGCTCGGTCGCGGCGAGTCCGATACGGACGGCGGCGCGCAGGCCGCGCATGCCCAGGTCCTTGATCCGCTCGGGCAGCGTGGTCTCGCCGCGTGTGCGGCCTCATGAATTCACCGGGCGGGCGGCTGCTGGTGACGGAGTGTGAGATCGGCAAAGGAGGGTGCCTCGACCTGCGATGATTCAGCTTCTCTACGACTGGATCATGCTGGGAAGGAGGCACCCTCCGGGTGTCGAAGCTTACTGGGTGGGCGGAGGGCCTGTCGCTGTCGACGGGCGGGCGGAAGCTGGTGGGCAAGGCAGGGATCGTGACGGTGCGGCGTCTCGCGGACAAGGTCGGGCTGACCGACGCGCTGTCGTCGGCGCTGGTGCGGCGGGACTTCCATCCGGTGCATGACCGGGGCGGGGTGTTGGTGTCGGCGGCCTGCGCGGTGCTGCTGGGGTCACGGTCGATCGCGGGGATCGATGTGATGCGGCAGGCCGCGCTGGTCCTTGGCCATCCGGCCTCCGCCTCCACGCTGTACCGCACCCTGGACGGGATCGGCCCTCTCCAGCTCGACAAGATCGCCTCGGCGCTGGCCAGGACCCGCTCCAGGGTGCACGACCTGATCGACCTGCGCCCCGGCGGGTTCCCCTGGATCCGGGTGGACGGCCGGCCACTGACCGGCTGGACAGTCCTGGACATCGACGCCTCCTTCGTGCCCGTGCACTCCGACAAGGAAGGCGCCGAACCCCACCGCAAAGGCTTCGGCCTGCACCCACTGCTGATCTTCCTGGACAACACCGACGAGCATCTGGTGTGCCGGCTACGGCCGGGCAGCGCCGGGTCGAACACCGCCGTGGACCACATCGAGGTCGGCGCCGAGGCGATACGCCGGCTGCCCACCCGCCGACGCCGCAAGGTCCTCTTCCGCGCTGATGGTGCCGGCGCCACCAAGGAGTGGCTCACCTGGATCACATCAGGCGGCAGAAACAAGGCCAACACCTGGGAGTACTCGGTGGGCTGGACCCGCGATGACGACTTCTGGACCGCGCTGGCCAAGGTCCCCCAGAAGGCATGGACGCCCGCGCTCGACGCGAAGGGAACGCCACGCGAGGACGCCGCCCTGGTCGAGATCACCGACCTGCTCGACCTCACCGGCTGGCCCGGGAGTCTGCGGATCGTCGTGCGCCGCGAGCCCATCCACCCCAAGTACGAAAAGGACCTCAAGCCCTACGAAGTGGCCACCGGCTTCCGCTACACCGTGATCGCCACCAACACCCCAGGCCGTCAACTGCAGTGGCTCGACGCCCGTCACCGCGTCCACGCACACGTCGAGTCCGGCATTCGAAGATCAAAAGCGCTCACCCTGACCCGGCTGCCCTCGGCCAAGTTCGCCCTGAACCAAGCCTGGTGCACCCTGCTCGCCCTCACCATGGACCTGATCTCCTGGCTGCAGCTCCTCGCCCTCGACGGCAAACTCGCCCGCGCCGAACCCGCCACCCTGCGCAGCGAACTCTTCGACATCCCCGCCAAACTGGCCGACCACGCCCGCAGCCGAGAGCTCAAGTTCGACCCCGCCTGGCCCGCCGCCCACCGGGCCGTCGCCGCATGGGACCGCGTCCAGGCCCTGCCCGACACCGGCTGACCACCAGCCCGCCGCCCCAACAACCCGGAAGGAGAAGACCCGCAGCACCCTCGGACCGTGGAAGCCGACGCCCACCGCGACGACACGCGGCACACCGCCCTGACCGGCACCGATCACACCGCGAAACGAACCGCTAGAAACCGGACACCCCAGCCGACCCCCTCAGACCGGCGCGCGCACGTGAATGATCGAGGGCGGGCCTGGTTGGCGCGGTGGATCAGCTCGCGCAGTTCGTCGGCGAGCTGGACGGGCCAGGTGTGGTCGGGGTAGAGCTCGGCCGCGCCGGCCAGGTCGCGCAGGACGTGGGCCAGGCACAATTGGTGGTCCAGGTCGCCCAGTTGGGTGCTGTCGTAGGTGTGGTAGCGGTCGTGGACGGTGACCGCGCCGGGTTCGAGGTCGGCGAGCACGGTCTGCCGGAACGTCTTCATGGACCGGTCGCCGAGCAGGAAGTGGGTGTAGAGGTCGGTGCAGGCGACGTGCAGGTAGCCCTTGGCCTCCTTCTTCCCCTCGGCGGGGGTGGCCGGTCCCACCTTGAGCGGAGTCTCGTCCGCGCAGACGGCGAACGCGAGGGTGATCAGCGTGCGGATCGCGAAGTCGCAGGCGTGAAGCGCCCGCGCGGCGCGCCGCAGCAGGGAGTGGACGAACCCCGCGGACGGCTCGGCGCCGGTCAGACAGGTGAGGATCTCCGCCACGCGGTGCACCGGCACGAAGTGGACGACCAGCAGGTAGACCGCGTAGGCGCGCAGGTTCGGCCCGTACTCGACGCGGCCGCCGCCCGCGCCATCGGGCCGGGCGGCGGTGTGCACCTTCCCGCAGGAGCAGGCCACCGCGTGCTGGTCGTACTGGGTGACGGTCACGGTGACCAGCGGGATCTCGTGCTGCTGGTAGCGGTCCACCACGCCCAGATCGTGCGCCGTGGCGAGGTCCACACCGCAGACGCAGGGACCCTCGGGGTAGCGGTCGCGGCGATCGTCGAGCTCGTCCTCCTCGCGCCAGCGCAGTGCGGTGCCGGGCGCGCCGGGCTGCTTGCCCTTACCCCGCCCGGACGGCTTCGCCCGCTGCTTACGCGGTGGGATGCGGCCCGGCCCGTCATCTCCCGAGGGCGGCATCGACGAGTTCGAGCTGTTGCGCGAGACCAAGTGCCGCAGCCGCTCCAGCTCGGCCTGCTGCTTCTCGAACTGCTCCATCAGCATGGACAGTTGCGCGGCCATCGCCTGGATCTGGCTGTTCTGCCGCTCGATCACCGCGTCCTGCTCAGCGATCCGGGACGCCTGCTCGCGGGCGAGCTCGACCAGCTCACCACGCGACAGCGACTCCAGACCAGACACACCATGATCCAACCACAGGGCGCCACCAGGACGCTCACGGGGTGTCAGGAGACCAGCACTCCCCGATTACCCGGTGAATGTTTACGTTTTGTGATCTTCGTTCAGGCGGTGCGGCCGTGCTCGAGCTGGAGCAGGACGAGGGCGGCTCGGGCGATGCGGGTGATGGCCGCGGGGTCGAGGCTGACCCTGCGCAGGGCCTTGAAAGTGACCTTCAGCAGGGCGTTGGCGCGTTCGGCGACAGCGTGGACGCCTCGGATCACGGCGTTGAACGCCTGGTCGCGCTCGGCGAGTTCACCGCCCTTGGGCTTCTTGACCGGGTGGCGGAAGCCGGGCCCGGCGTTCTCGTAGCCGAGGTCGGTCAGGGTAGGGGCGCCCAGGGTGGCGGCGAGCCGGTTCAGGGCGTCGACCAGTCCGTGGGCCCGTGCGCAGGTGGTGTCGTGCTCGCGGCCTGGGCGGACCGGGGAGACCCAGAGGGGCCAGCCGTCCGGGGCTGCGATGACCTGCACGTTTCCTCCGTGGTGCTTGTGCTTGCCGGACCACCACAGGTCCGCGCCGTTGGGGCCGGCGGCGGCCACGCGGTCGGTGCGGATGACCGTGCCGTCCAGGTTGAGGTGGGTGTACCCGGCTGCCGCCGCCCTCTCCAGCGCGGTGGACAGATCGGGCGCGTGGTCGGCAAGTACTGTCAGTCCTTCGTGCAGGTAGCGGTAGGCGGTCGGTACCGAGATGCTGTTGTCCCGGGCGAGTTGGGCCAGCCGGGTACCGTCGACGAACCAGCGCAGCACGAACACCGCCTGTTTGAAGACGCCCAGCGCGCGAGTGCCCTTGCGGGTCCCGAGCTGATCGCGGTGCCCGCGCAGCAGCTTCGCGAGATGCTCGGCGGTCGCCCTGCGGACATCGAGCACGGCGGTGTAGGTGATACTGGACGCCACGTGGAGCCTCTGGTTGTACGGAACGTGATCTTCGCAGACCCGTTCCTACCAGGGGCTTCACTCATGTCTGACGCCGGGTCACCATCCCACCGTCCCGCGTCATCACACACCGCAACCGTCACATTGCCGAGAAGACTTCAATGAGCTTCTTCGAGCTGGCCTCCGATCAGGTGATGGTCCATGAAGCGCAACAGGCGGGGCCCCCGGGCTGTTGATCGAGATGTCTGACGTCTCAATCACGTTGCTCGGGGGCCTCGTTGGTCATCTATCCTGCCGCACTTGACCTGCCGCATGCACTCGTGGAGTGGGTCACCATGCTGATCGTCACTCGTGAGGGCGACCGGCGCTGCAAGCTCCGCCCGTCACAGCGGGCGATGGTGGCACTGGTGTACCTGCGCGAACACACCACCCTGGCGAAGATTGCCGCCGGGTTCGGGGTCAGCGAGTCCACCGCCCACGCCTACACCCGCGCGGTCGTCGACCTTCTCGCCGCCCGTGCACCGGGCCTGCTCAAGACGCTGCGCGACCACGAACCCGACTTCGTCCTGCTCGACGGCACTCTCGCCGAATGCGACCGGGTCGGCGACGGCCGGGCCGACTACTCCCACAAACACCGACACCACGGCGTGAACGTGCAGATCGTCACCGATCCCGGCGGTCGGCTGCTGTGGCTCTCGTCCGCCCTGCCGGGCCGCACCCACGACCTGACCGCTGCCCGCACCCACCGGATCATCCGGATCTGCGAGCGCCAGGGCGTTCCGATCGTGGCAGATCTCGCCTACCCGGGCGCCGGTCCGTGGCTGACGACGGGCATCAAACGCAAGCCCCTGCAGGAACTGGCCCCCACCGACAAGACCCGCAACCGTGCCTGGCCGCAGCACGCGCACCCGTCGAACGCGGCGTCGCCCGCCGGAAGTCCTGGCGGATCTTCCGCAGGGCCCGTTGCAGCCCCAACCGCATGACGTCAATCGCCAAGGCCGTCCTCACCCTTGAGCTGCAACGCTGAAGAAGCTCAATGAATCAACGGAACCGCCTGGGGCAGCGATCACACCAAGCCCGGTGGGATCTCGGCGACGAGGACAACTGCGGTCGGCACCATGTGCTCGGGCAGCCACTCCCCTGCGTAGCGCCGCAGCGCCTCTGGCAGGGCCTCGAACTCCCGCGCCGCCATGGGATCGTTCACCAGAGGCCGTTCCGCGTCGGCGGGGGGAGGAGGAAGGGACACAGAGACCGCCCTGTTCTGCATCGGTCCGTCCGGAAGTAGCACCACATCGAAGCGGTCGATCCCCTGTGCCGACCAAGTCAGCACCGCCTCCCAGCCCATGTCGACGGCAAGATCGCGCAGATGCTGCGGGTCCACACAGGTCGTGGTGCCGGCGGCCGCGGGGAACAGGGGCGGCAGTCCGGCCTCGTCGGCTTCGCTCGCCAGCCGTGCGTTGGGTACACCACAGATCCGTACAGGCCGCCCCGCCCGACGGGAAACCAAGTCCGCCACCTGGCCAAGACGCTCCAGGTCGCGGCCCCACGTCACACCAGGGGCCGCATCGTCGAGCGTCACCAATTCGGTCGGCTCCTTGTGGAGAACGACCTCGTAACGGTGCCTGGTCAGCTCGTTGTGTTCGTCGCCGGGTTTCAGCCGGATCTCTGCCGCACAGGTTTCGCGTGCCGCTGCCCAGCGAGAGAACCATTCCGGCTCGATGAGGAGTTCCTTCTCCGCAGCGATAGCTTGCTCGGCGCGGGCGCTGCGCACGGCCGGTGAGAGTTGCGGATGCCTCGCCCCCTGGACGGCGGTCTGCAGCAGGCGCAGCGAACCGTTCCTGCGCACATCGCCGACGATGACGCGCCCGTGAGCGGGCAGGAGATCCCAGGCCCGAGTGAGTACTCGGTCCAAATACGTTTCGCTAGGAAAGTACTGCACCAGCGAGTTGAGCACCACAGTGTCGAAGAAGTCGCGCGGCAATCCCGTCATGTCATCGGCGGCCTGGCACCGCAACCGCACACGGTTCGACAGACCGCTCGCCGCCACCTGGGACCCCAGCCGGTCGATGACCACCGCCGAGAAATCCGTGCCCCAGTATTCCTCCACACCGGAGGCCACGCGAGCTAGCAGCAGTCCGCTGCCGACTCCGAGTTCCAGAACCGTGCGAGGCGACCACCGCGTGACCTGGTCCACCGCGGCATCTCGCCAGGCGCGCATCTGCTCCATCGGGATAGGGGCACCGGTATAGAGCGAAGTCCAGACGCCAAAGTCCTCGCCCAATTCCACTTCTGGCGAGTCCGCGTATACCATGTCGTAGACTTGCTGCCACTCGTCCAGTTGCTCACCCGATGCCGCAGGCTCAGCGCTCCCGCTCCACGTTGCCTTCGGAACGACATAGGCGACCGGCTTCCTCTCACCCCGAGGACCCTTCCGTATGGCCACAAGGACTCGGCCGACGTTCGGATGACCAAGGAGCGTCTTTTCGATCTCTACGGAGTCGATGCCGCGGTGCTCGTGCTTCGGGCGGGGGCCGACAGCGCCTGCATTCCGGCCCGAGTACTGAAGTCCGTCCGATGACGATGAGTTCATCGCGTTCACCTCGTGCTCATCAGCGAGTATTCAGAGAGCGGACACAGTGTCTTGCTCTCCAGCGGTCAAGAAGGGAACGATCTGGGCGAGGACACGAGTGATTTCCGCTATTCGTTCCGGGCCAGCATCCGACGTGAATTCCGGTGCACGCGCGGGCCCGTGGACGACAGTGAGCGGTATCGGCGAGTGGGTGAGGTCGGCCACGATCCGACCCGATACTTCCGCGCCACGCGGAGGCGAAGGTTCAGGCGGCCGCATCGAGGGGAACCGACGCGAAGCCGGGCCAGTTCTGTCAGACCGTTGTCTCATTGCCGGCACCACTCCAGAACTGCCATCGCGCTGTGCATTTTGTTCGTTGCCTGGTCGAAGGCGATGCTTGCCGAACCGTCCAGCACGTCGGCACTGACCTCGTCCCCCCGATGAGCGGGCAGATCGTGCATGAACAGGGCCTTGGGCGAGTGCTGCCAGAGGTGGGTGCCCACGTGAAACGGCCGAAAGGTCTCTCGCCAGTCCGGGTCGGCCTTTGTGGTGCCCGTCGTCTGCCAACGCGTCGTGTAGATGACATCGACATCCGTAGGAAGCTCGTCCATGTCGTGACGTTCGGTCACAAGCGCCGAGTTCTGCTCGGCGTGGAGCAGTGCCCTGGCACGGACCGATTCGCTGAGGCCGTAGCCAGGGGGCGTACGAAGGTGCAGTTCCGTGCCTTCGAACCGGCTGAGAGAGAGCGCCAACGCAGCCGCCGTGTTGTTGCCCTCTCCGATGTAGAGCACCCTACGGCCCTCCAGGCATCCGAACCTGCAGAGCATTGTGGTGAGATCGGTCAGGGCTTGCGTGGGGTGTTCCTCGTCGCTCATGGCATTGACGACGGGCATCTGCCGGTGTGCCCCGAGAGCTCGCATCTCGGCTGGGTCTCCGGCGGTTCTGGCCACGAGGACATCCAGCATCCCGGAGAGGATGCGCCCCGTGTCCTCGTACGACTCACCGGTGTTGGTCTGCCAGTCGTCGGGACCATAGCTGATGATCCGGGCTCCGAGACGCAGAGCACCGCTGGAGAAGGCGGTGCGTGTGCGGGTGGACGTCTTTCGGAAGTAGATGCCGACAACGGTACCGTTCAGGGTGTCGAACTGCCTCTGCCGACTCTGCGCTATTTCGGCCCCGCGCGCGATGACAGATCGGAGATCCGCGGCTGAGAGGTCGTCGAGCGAAATGACGTTTCGGCCGGCGGATGTCATGAGTGAACCTTTTCTGTTGTGGGTGATGGGGGCGAACCAGTTCCGTGGCTGTTGCGGGTTTCGAGGGGGTCGCTCAGCGGAGACGGCGGCTCGTCGCGCCCGCCGGACCGATATGCGTATATGGCGGCTTCCAGGCGGTTGCGGAGCCCGAGCTTTCGGAGGATTTCCTGCACATGTGACTTCACCGTCGAACTGGACACTGTCAGGTGGCTGGCTATTTCCGAGTTCGAAAGCCCTCGAGCAAGGTGGGTCAATACTTCGTTTTCGCGGCGGGTGAGCCGACGGGCCGCCGGAGTCGTGTCCGTGCGCAGCGCCGCGACTTCGTGTGCAAGGTGCCGGGCCAGTCCGCTCTCTACAGGCAGATAACCTGCCTCGATCATGTGGATCGTCGCGGCAAGCCCTTTGGCACTCATGCGCGAACGCGCGACGACGCAGGCGCCCAGTTGGAGAACGCCCAGATCCAACTGGGGTTCCTTGTCCGCCAGTAATATGATGGGCTCCGCCGACCTCTCGTTCACTCCCCTGATCTGTCGAACAATATCCGCTGCCCCCCATTCTAGTCCCGTCATGTCGACGAGAATCACGTCGACTTTAAGGCGATGATCGAGTTGGCGAACCATGGCTGCGTTTGCTATTTCGGCGGTTACGCGTAGCGATGGATCGGAGTCCAGTATCAGCTTGATCCCGTCACGCGAAATACTGTCCCTAGCGACCAGCAGAACATTCGTCTCGGACATTACTCTCATGTTTCCCCGTTGTGTGATTTCAGATCAGATGATCGGGATCCTCAGCCATGTTCTGAATAATTTGCAGAATAGAGAAGCTCATTCTCTGCACGGTGGCCACCTTGAAGAGGGAGACGGGATAGGTCAACACCCCTCGCAGGTTGCCATCGGGTTCGTTGACCATCGACAGCGTGAGGTCGAGTTTGGCTCTGTGCCAGTCCAGATCCTCGTCACTGATTCGAATCGTTTCATCGAATGCCAGTCCGCCGTCCGAGACGTCCTGCCACTCGAAAAGAATCTGGAACAGCGGGTTTCTGTTGAGGGTGCGCTCAGGGCGCAGGTCTTCGACGAGTTTTTCGAAGGGGAGGTCCTGGTGGGCGTAGGCGTCGAGGCAGGTGGCGCGGACCTGCCGCAGGATGTCGCGGAAGGTGGGCTGACCGGCAAGACGTGCGCGGATGATAATGGTGTTGACGAAGAACCCGATGAGGTCCTTGGTTTCCGGGCGGCTGCGGCCGGAGGTGAGCGTGCCGACAGCGATGTCGTCCTGGCCGGTATGCCGATGGAGGAGCGTGATGAACGCAGTGAGGACGGCCATGTAGAGCGTGGCGTCGCTCTGGCGTGCCAACGCGGTGAGGGAACGGGTGAGGTGGGGCGGCAGGGAGAACTCCACCGTGTGCCCCTCGGACTGCCAGACAGGGGGGCGGGCAAGGTCGGTGGGAAGTTCGACCGGTGTGTGCCGATCGAGTCTGCCGCGCCAGTAGACCAGGTGGGCCTCCAGTTCTCGGGGGGTGAGGTTGGCTGCCTGCCAGGTCGCATGGTCGGCGTATTGACCGGGGAGCGCGGGAAGCTGTGGCGGTCGGCGGCCGACGGTGGCCCGGTACAGTTCGCCCAGGTCGCGGGCGAGGATATCGAGGGACCATCCGTCGCAGGCGATGTGATGGAGACAGAGGGCGAGGAGGTTCCGGTCCTCGGCCAGCTGGATGAGGGTGGCCCTAATGGGGCCTTGAGTCGCGAGGTCGAAGGGCTGGGCGAGCGATTCGGCGAGCACGTCCTGGACACGGGTGTCGGCGGGCCCGTCGGGTTCTTGGGCGAGGTCGACGACGCCCAGGGGCAGCTCAGCGGGGAGATCGGCGGTCGCAACGGGTATGCCGTCGGGGGCGGTGATGCGGGTGCGCAGCACCTCGTGGCGTGCGACGAGCTGGTGGAGTGCCGACCGAAGGACGTCGGTGTCGAGGTCGCCTTCCAGGCGCCAGACGACGGGCACCAGGTACTCGGCCCCGTCCTCCCGCAACTGGTCGATCAGCCACAACCGCTGCTGGCCGAAGGACAAAGGCCGTCCGGAACCCTCCTGGCGTTCCGACTCGGCGGGGGCGTACTCGATCCGCTCGTCCTCCAGCGCCCTGGCGATGCCGGCCACGGTGCCAGCGCGGAACACCAGGTGAGTGGGGATGTCTCGGTGCAGCTCTGTGGCCAGTCTGAAGGCCATGAGCGTTGCCAGCAGGGAGTTTCCGCCCAGAGTGAAGAATCCGTCATGCACACCGAACCGGTCGGTGTGCAGCAACGTGCGCCACACCTCCCAGATCGTCTTCTCCAGCGGGCTGCTGGGGGGGACGTGCGGTTCCTGCTCGTGGTTCTGTGGACCTTCCATCGCGAGCAGAGCCGCTCTGTTCAGCTTGCCGTTGGGCAGCAGCGGGAACCGGTCGACGAAGACGATGCGTGAGGGGATCATGGTTCGTGGCAGTCGAAACTGGAGATGGGAGCGCAGGTCGCTCATTTCGCCGTGACTGCGACTGCCTGTCACGTAGGCCGTGAGGTGTTCCTGCCCGTCGGCCCTGGCCACCATGACCACGGCGTTGTCGACGGCCCGGTGCTCTTCCAGGACCCGCGCCACCTCGCTGGGTTCGACGCGGACGCCGTGAAGTTTCACCTGGTCGTCGATCCGTCCCACAAATTCGAGAAGCCCGTCCGATCGCCAGCGCCCGAGGTCGCCCGTCCGGTACAGGCGACTGCCGGGCCGGTCGCCGCAGTAATCCGGAACGAAACGCTCGGCGGTCAGCCCGGCCTGTCCCACGTAGCCGAGAGCGAGACCTTCCCCGCCGAGATAGATCTCACCGACGACTCCGTACGGAACGGGTGTGCCCTCGGGGTCCAGTACCCGGATCTCCGTGTTGTGCAGCGGGCGTCCTAGGGGCGCGATGGAGTGCGGCTCCCCCTCCTGAGAGGACCAACTGGCCACGTCGATCGAGCACTCCGTGGGACCGTACGTGTTGGTCACCTCGATGCCCAGGCGCTGCCTAAGGTCGTCGCACGCCTCGACGCGCAGCGGTTCGCCCGCGCAGGACACCAGCCGCAGCGAGTGGCACGCGTAGATCTCACCGAACTCGCGAAACAGCCGCAGCACGGAGGGCACCAGTTGCAGCACGGTGACGCCGTGACGCGTGATGCACCCGGCCATCGCTGCCGGATCGGACTCGGCTCCCACCGGGGCGAGGACCAGCCGGGCTCCGGCGACCAGGGGAGCCAGGATCTCCCAGGCAGCGGCGTCGAACGAGAGGGGTGTCTTCTGCAGGACCGTGTCCGATGGAACCAACTGGTGCCGCTCTATGGCCCACAGGACGTGGTTCCGTATGCCGCGGTGCGGGATGGTGATCCCTTTCGGGCGTCCCGTGGAGCCGGAGGTGTAGATCACATACGCGGGATCGCCAGACTCGACCCGGATGTCCGGCGTCTGCGAGGACTCGAGCGAGATCCGGCCCGCCACCTCGGGACTATCGAGAACGATGGACCGGCACGGCAGGGAACCGAACACGTCGGCCACGGCCGCCTGGGTGAGAACGGTGGCTGCCCCCGCCTCGGCTGTCATGCTCGCGAGACGGGCCCCGGGGTGGCTGGAGTCCAGCGGAAGGTAGGCGCAGCCCGCCTTGAGGACGGCGAGGAGGGCGACGATCATGTCCGCGGACCGGAGCATGCCCAGCGCAACGACGTCGCCGAGGCCGTGCCCTGCGGCCCTGAGATACCGTGCGAGACGGTTCGCACGGGCATCGAGTTCGGCGTAGGACAGGGACTCGTCCCCGACCGTTACCGCGATGGCGTCTGGGGTGCGCGCTGTCCGCGAGGCGACCAGGTCGTGCAGGCACAGGTCGGGACGTTCCACCGACGGGCCCTCCCCTAGTGCAAGAACGGCCCGCTGTTCCTCCCTCGGCAGAATGCCCAGCTGCGTCACCGTCGTGTCTGGGTCGGCGCAGGAGCTGCTTAGCAGGCTGCTGTAATGCCCGGCCAAGCGTTCCACCGAAGAGCGCTCGAAGAGGGCGGAGGCGAAGTTCACGACTCCGTGCAGACGGCCGTCGGGGTGCTCGGTCAGCTCGAAGGCGATGTCGAACATCGGGCTGTCGACCAGGAGGCCGAGGTTCTCCGCCCTGACGCCTGGCAAGTCCAGCTCCCTTTCGCTGTGGGTGCCCATGCTGAACAGGATCTGGAAGAACGGATTTCGGTTCGGCGTACGTTCGGGAGCCAGGTTATCGACGAGCTTTTCGAACGGTATCTGCTGGTGGGCGTAAGCGTCGAGGCAGATAGCACGTACGTGGCGCAGCACCTCGCGAAATGTGAGCTCGTCGGACACCTTGGCACGGATGGTGAGTGTATTGACGAAAAAGCCGATCAGGTCAGTGGTCTCCTCGCGGTTGCGGCCGACCGTTGGGGTACCGACAGTGATGTCGCTCTGCCCGGTGCGACGCGCGAGCAATATGAGGAACGCGGTGAGCAGGACCATGTAGAGGGTCGCGCTGTTCTCCCGGGCAAGAGACGAAAGAGCGCGGGTGAGGCCGGGAGGCAGGTCGAATTCGAGAGTGTCCCCGTGGGGATGCCAAATTTCGGGCCGTCGGTGGTCCGTCGGGAGTTCGAAGGGTGCATGCCCGCTCAAATGCCCGCGCCAGTACTCGAGGTCGTCATGCTGCCTTTGAGGAGTGAGGTGACTGGTCTGCCAGGCCGCGTAGTCGGCGTATTGGATGGGCAGCGCGGGAAGTTGCGCGGGTTGCCCGGTCGCGGCAGTCCGGTAGAGGCCGCCGAGGTCACGGGCGAGAAGGTCGAGGGACCATCCGTCGCAGGCGATGTGGTGCAGACAGATGACGAGGACGTGCTGGTCCGCTGCCACTCGTATGAGTTCGGCCTTGACGGGCCACTGGGTGGCGAGATCGAAAGGCTGGCCGAGTATGTCAGTGAGGCAGTCCCGCAGTCGTACTTCCGGGGATCCACGGGTTTCGCCGGTGTGGTCCGTCAGCGTGAAGGGGACGTCGGCCGGCGGGTCAACGATCTGGACGGGAACACCGTCAGGTGCAGTGATGCGGGTGCGCAGGATCTGGTGACGTGCGACTAGCTGGTTGAGCGCCGACCGGAGAGCGCCTGTGTCCAGAGAGCCGTGCAGGCGCCAGGCGATAGGCACCAGGTACTCGACCCCGCCCCCACGCAACTGATCGGTCAGCCACAACCGTTGCTGACCGAACGACAAGGGCCAGGAACTACGCATCCGATCTCCTTCTGTCAGCGCCGGATGGCGGGATGGAAGCTCTCCCCACCCCTGGCGAGCCAACCGGGGTAGCGACTGTCACGTCTGAAAACAAACTCCGGGGAGACGGGGAAAAATCACCAGAAACGACGGCTCCCATGGCGCGTACTTCCTCTCATGGCGCTCAAGGTGCTCGTTTCGAACGGCCCGGCAAGGTTATGAACTGCGCCTTTTACGAGATATTTAGAGATCGGCCATCGCGAACCCAGTCCGATTGAATCATGCGTCCGTTGAAGCATTCAACAGAGTGTGTGCGACCTGTCGCTGGATCAACAACTGTGCGACCCATGACAACCAGGGAATTCAAGCCACTTGGCTTGCAGGCCCATAGGCGAACAAACAGTGTGATTCCTCAACGCGCCTCAGCACTGCCACGAGACCCGCATAGCCACTGACCAGGGAGGCGGTCGACCGACCTGGACGATTCGTCCTTGATCGCGGGTGGCGGCGAGGAAGCCGTCCGAAAACGTGTGGGTCACGCCCTGGCCGCCCGACACCGGATCCGAGCTGATGTCCTCTACACAACCGGAATATCGGCAACCCGCCATTGGGAGGATTTTGGCGCAGAGATCCGCCGCACGGATGGTAGCCGTTGGAGAGGTGCCCTGGGCATCTTTGATCACGATGCCACGTACCTGACCTCGCTGGCGTATCCCGAGACCCGGTGGAGCCCTGATGAGCGACGAGCGTCATGACGACCGCGACTACAGCGTGGTCGTAAACGAAGAGGAGCAGTACTCGATCTGGCTGCTCGACAGGCCTGTGCCGGCGGGATGGCGCCGTGAAGGGACCACCGGCAGCCGCTCGGATTGTCTCGCCCACATAGAGGAGATCTGGACGGACATGCGCCCGCTCAGTCTGCGAAGGCGCATGCAAGCACACAATGGCACCGCGACATGAGCGTCCCGGCTGTGGGAGAACCGCTGTCGTACGCCCAGAAGCGGCTGTGGACGCTCGACCGGCTCCCCCACACGGAGACGTTGGCTGTCCCGATCGCTATCGGACTCGGCGGTGTCCCGGTCGACCGCGGTGCCCTCCAGGACGTGCTCCACGCGCTGGCCTCGCGGCACGAAGCACTGCGCACTCGGTTTCCTCTCGTGGACGGTCAACCGGTACGAATCGTCGAGGCGATACCCTCGGTCGGACCGCTCCCCGCGCAGCACGAGTCAGTGGACCTGTGCGCAGCCATCGCTCGCGAGACCGCACGGCCCTTCGATCTCATGGCCGAGCCGCCGTGGCGGGCGGGAATCATTGACGTACCGCAGCACGGTCCCGTCCTGCTGTTGACGGTGCATGCCATCGTCTGCGATGCACGGTCGGCCACCGTGATCCGGCGCGACGTCCAGGAACTGCGCGAGGCGCAGGCCCAGGGCAGACGGCCGCGGCTGGCCGAACTGCCCACGTCCTACGGGGCCTATGTGGTCCGGCAGCGCGAACTCCTTGCACGAGCGGAGTCGGCAGGCCGACTGGCGGAGCGCCGCGCGTCGCTAACTGGTCTTCCGCCGCTGCAACTGCCCACGAGTCGCACCCATGCGGCCGTACACAGTCCGCGGGCGGACGCAATCACGGCCGCTCTCCCCGCCGACACGTTGTCCGAGACTGCGAAGGTGGCTCGGCGACACGGCGTCTCCACCTCCACGGTCCTGCTCTCCGCGTTCGTCGGGCTGCTGGCCAGGTACTCCGGTCAGAGCGACTTCGCCGTCGGCAGCCGTGTCGACGGACGCGCTGACGCTGGTTGCGAGGGGATGGCGGGACACTTCGCCAACACTCTCGTCCTGGGTGTCAACACCACAGGCGCCCCCGTCTTCGACACCCTCGTCGACTTGGTCGCCGCCGCCGAGCGGTCGGCCCGTGGGGCCGGAGATATCCCCTTCGAACAACTCGTGGAATCGCTGGAAACGGACGGTGACCATTCCCGCAACCTGCTGTCGCAGGCCGTGTTTGACCACCGTGTGGCAGGCGGCACGACGACGCCGAGCGCCGGCCACGACGGGGGGAGCGTCCCGGACGTCCCCGACTTCGACCTGTCCCTCGCCGTTCTTACCGATCCTGACACTGGACAGGGCACGGTGCAGGTGCGCTACGCGGCCACCAAGTTCGACTCCGCGGTCATGCGGCACTTCGCGGAGCACTACAGCCGGCTGCTGACTCAGGCTATTGCCGAACCCGGCCGACGACTGTCCGACATCGATATCCTGACGCCGGTCGAACACGACACCATGCTCATCGGCTGGAACGACACCCGGACCGCTCGACCCGCTGCCATGGTCCCTGAACTCATCGCGCGGCAGGCCGCGCTGACGCCTGATGCGGTGGCCCTCGACGACGGCACGACACGGCTCACCTACCGGGATGTGCAGGAGCGCAGCGATTTGCTGGCCGCCCGGCTGCGGTACCTCGGGCTGGCGCCGGAGCAGGTCGCGGGTGTCTGCCTGGAACGCGGCCATGATCTAGTCACCGCCTTCCTCGCGGTCTGGAAGGCCGGGGGCGCCTACGTCCCGCTCGACCCCGCTTTGCCCGCCAGTCGACTGTCCTACATGCTCACCGACTCCCGGGCGGAGCTCGTCATCACCACGGGTGCTCTTCTCCCGGCGCTTCCGTCCGACTCCGGCATTCGCCGGCTTGTACTAGACGAAGCGCCCGAAAGCGATGCTGTTGACAAACAGGTGTGCGGCGACGCTCCGGCGACGGATCCCGACAGTTTGGCGTACATCATTTACACCTCCGGCTCCACGGGAAGCCCGAAGGGTGTCATGATCAGCCATCGGGGGCTGCAGAACTACCTCATGTGGGGCATCGAGGGGTACGCCCGCTCCGGACCGGCCGAGGGGGCTCCCCTCTTCTCCTCCGTCGCGTTCGACATGGTCATTCCGAATCTCTACGTGCCGCTCATGATCGGCCACCCAGTCCGCCTGCTGCCGGAGAAATTCGACCCGGCCGCGCTGGGATCCCTGCTCGTGGACACCGGCCCCTACTCCTTCATCAAGCTAACGCCGGGACACCTGGACATCCTCACCGACCAGTTAACGTCCGAACAGGCCACGGGACTGGCCGATCTGCTCGCGGTCGGGGCCGATTCCTTTCCCGGAACGGTGCTGGAGCGATGGCTGGCGCTGGCCGGTCCGAACGGCCCGCAGCTATTGAACGAGTACGGTCCGACGGAGATATCGGTGGCGAACTCCACCTACCCGATCACCGGGCCCGAAGGACCCGGAGTGCTGCCGATCGGCCGTCCCATCCCCAACACGACCGCATACGTCCTCAACGAGCACGCCATACCGCAACCCGTCGGTGTGCCCGGCGAGCTTTACATCGGAGGACTGGGCGTCGCACGCGGGTACCGGAACATGCCCGCAGTAACCGCCGAGAACTTCCTGCCCGACACCTTCTCCACGGCCCCCGGCAGCAGGCTCTACCGCACGGGCGACCGGGCCTCCTGCCGTGCCGACGGCACAATCGAGTTCCTCGGCCGGATCGACGACCAGGTCAAGGTCGGCGGTTACCGCGTAGAGCCCGCAGAGGTGATCGGGGCCCTCGTCGCCCACGCCGACGTGACCGATGCCCTCGTTGTCGCGGACGGGGACGGAGCGGCTGCCCGGCTCGTGGCCTACGTGGTGTCGCGCTCCGCCGAACGGTTCGATGCGGATGCCATGGCCCGGCACTGCGCGTCTCTGCTGCCCGCATACCTGGTGCCGGCCCTCTTCATGTCCGTCGACCGGATCCCGCTCAACGCCAACGGGAAGGTCGACAGGTCGTCTCTTCCGGCGCCTGTCGTCCCCGTCAACGGGCCGCACCTCCCGAGCAACGAACTGGAGACCACAATCGAGTCGATCTGCAGGGACCTGCTGGGTGCCGAGAAGCCGCTGGACGTGTCACTGCCCTTCTTCCACTTGGGTGGTACCTCGATCCTCGCGGCGCGCCTCGCCGCCCGGGTGGGCGCCGAGTTCGGCACGACCGTGCCGCTGCGTGTGGTCTTTGAGCAGCCCGCGATCAGAGATCTCGCGCAGTTCGTCGCCGCCCAGCTGCGCGACGAGATCACCCACCTCACGGACGAAGAGGTGATCGCCCTCGCCGGGGGCGAAGCGAGGGGCGGACGATGACAGACAACGTCGAAGCACTGCGTGCACAACTGCTGAGGCGCCGCATGGCCGGCGGTGGTACCGGCAGCTCCGACCCGGTCATCAGGACGACCGATCGGCGCACGGGCATGCCGCTGTCATCGGGCCAACGCAGACTGTGGTTCCTCGACAATTTCCAGCCAGGCAGCACCGACTACCTGGTGCCCTTTGTGCTGAGGCTGTCGGGGAGGGTGAACGTCGACCTCTTGCGACGGGCGTGGCTGCGCGTCATAGACCGCCATGAGATCCTGCGCACGCGCTACCGGCTCCAGGCCGATGAACCCGTCCAGGACGTGATGGCCACCGGTGGCGACAGTTTCGCTTTCACCCATGTGCGGGCACCGGCGGACGGTGAGGACGGCCCGGAGGCCGACGCCCTGCGGCTCGCTGAGAGCCTCGCACGGTCGCCCATGTCGCCCTCCAATGGTGACTGCGCGCGGATGCACCTGGTCACTGCTTCCGCCGAGCGTCACTACCTGGTGATTCTGTTCCACCACATCGCCATCGACGGGTGGTCCGAGCGCGTGCTCTGGCGCGATCTGAGCGCCTGCTACCAGGCCGAATCGCTGGGCACTGAACCCGACCTCGCCGCTCTGCCCATCCAGTACCGCGACTACGCGGGGTGGCAGCACGAGTGGCTGGCCTCCGCGCATGCGGCACGGTCGCTCCGTCACTGGGACGAGCGGCTCAGCGCTCTCGTACCCCTGGAGCTTCCCACCCTGCGGGCCCGCCCACGTGTCCGGTCGGCCGCCGGTGACGTGGTCCGCTTCGCTGTCCCCGAAGCGCTGACACGAAAGGTTCACCGGCTTGCGCAGGAGCAGAACACGACGCCGTTCGTCGTCCTCCTGACAGCATTTCAGTTGCTGCTGGCCCGCTACACCGGTCGTGAGGACGTTCACGTCGGGATCCCCGTCGCGGGGCGCGATGAGATCCGGACGCACGAACTGATCGGCTTCTTCGTCAACACCGCCGTCGTTCGTACCACTTGGAGCGGAAACCCGACCTTCACCGAACTGCTCGCCCGTGGGCGCACCGGGGTGCTGGACGCGCTCGAACACCAGGCGATTCCCTTCGAGACACTGGTCGAGCGCTTCGATCCGGAACGGGATCCCTCCAGACTCCCGCTGGTCCAGGTGATGTTCGGGTACCAGGAGGCAACCCCCGTCGAACTGGACCTGCCCGGAGTCGCTGTAGAACCGGTCGAAGTGACAGGACAAGGGGCGAAGTTCGACCTAAACCTCCAGATCGAGGACATCGGCTCGCAGTTGCGGTGCGCGCTTGAGTACGCCACCACGCTCCGCACCGCCGAGGAGGCCGAGCGCACAGGACGCCACTTCATGCGGCTCTTGGAGAGCGTCTGCGCCCAGCCGGATGCGCCACTGTCCGACCTCACCTACGTCACCGACACGGAACTGCACAGCTTGGTGACCAAGGCAAACGACACAGCCAGGAAGCGCTCGTGGACGCCCCTCCACGAGGTTGTCTCCGCGCAGGCCCGGCTTCACCCCGAAGCTCCGGCGGTGATGACCCGCGACGAGGTGCTCGACTATGGCGAACTCGAAACGCGTGCCAACCGGCTCGCACGGCATCTGCGGGAGTGCGGCGCGGGGCCCGAAACCCTGGTAGGTGTAAACCTGCCGCGGAGCCCCTCCCTCCTCGTCGCGTTCCTCGCGGTCCTTAAGGCGGGCGCGGCCTACCTGCCGCTGGAGACCACGGATTCGGCGAACCGCAAGGCGTACATTCTGCATGACGCCCGGGTGCATCTCGTGATCAGCGACGAGGAGCACGCGACCGGCCTGGCCGAAGCCACCGGCGCCACCTGCGTTCTGCTCGACCGAGATGCCGCTACCATCGACCGCCGACCGGGCACGGATCCGGCCGTGCACGTCGATCCTGACACCTTGGCCTATGTCATCTACACCTCCGGCACCACCGGCCGCCCCAAGGGGGTGATGAACAGCCATCGAGGGCTGATCAACTACCTGTGGTGGACGACTGAGGCGTACCTGCGGGCGGACGGCGGAACCGCCCTGTTCTCCTCCGCGGCCTTCGACCTCGTGGTGCCAAACATCTACACGGCCTTGATGACCGGTCGTCCAGTACACCTCCTGCCTCAGGACTTCGACGTCTCCGAACTCGGCTCCCTGCTCCTCAAAGCCGGTCCGCTCAGCTTCCTGAAGATGGCTCCTGGCCACCTCGAACTGCTGGCTGACCAGCTCGACGACGGACAGCGCACCAGGCTCGCCGGCCTGGTCATCGCGGCGGGCGACCGGTTCACCCACCACTTGGCCGACAATTGGCGCTCCGGTACGGACCGGCCCCTCGCGGCGGAGTACGGTCCCACCGAGATCACCATAGGGAACTCGGCCCACTTCATCGACGGACCGGTGGAGACCGACCTCGTGCCGATCGGCAGACCGATCCCCAACACCACCGCGTACGTACTCGACAGCCACCTGCGCCCGGTACCCGTCGGCGTGGTCGGAGAGGTGTACGTCGGTGGAGTCGGCGTGACGCGTGGCTACATCCATCAACCAGGACTGACCGCGGAGAAGTACCTGCCAGATCCCTTCTCGGCCGAACCCGGCTCCCGCCTCTACCGCACCGGCGACCTCGCGCGCGTCCTGCCGGACGGCGCCTTCGATTTCATCGGCCGCGTGGACCGCCAAGTCAAAGTGCGTGGATACCGAGTCGAGCCGGCGGAGGTCGAGAACGCACTCAGCAAGCATCCGCAGGTGCAGACGGCGGTGGTGGTCGCTCACCGCGGCAGGACCGGATCGCACGAGCTGAACGCCTACGCCGCGCCCACCGCCGATACGCCCATGCCCGACCAGGCAGAACTGCGTGCCTTCCTCGCGGATCGGCTGCCCGCGTACATGGTTCCCACGGCAATCGTCGTGCTGGCGGAGTTCCCGCTGACCCGGAACGGCAAGATCGACATCAGTGCCCTACCCGAGCCCGGCAGGGACGCCCGCGTGGCCGACAGCCCGACGATTCTCCCCAGCACCGCCACCGAAGCGGAACTCGCCGCAGTCTGGTGCGAGGTGCTGGGTGTGCGGGGCATCGGCGTACGGGACAGCTTCTTCGAGCTGGGCGGGGACTCTCTTCGGGCGGTCGCGCTGGTAGGGGCCCTGCGGCGGCGAGGGTTCGACGTCTCGGTCAGGGACGTGTTCGAACACCGCACCGTGGAGGATCTCGGACGCACCGTCGGCCCCCGCGCCGAACAGAATCTGGAGGAGCGCGGAGTCCGCCCTTTCGAACTGCTCGGCGGGGCGGACCGGGCCCTGCTCCCGGACGACGCTGTGGACGCCTACCCGCTGTCACGGATCCAGCTCGGCATGGTGCTGGAGATGATGTCGTCCAAGGAGGAAGGCAACTACCACAATGTGACGTCGTATCTCATCCGCGACTCCCGACCGTGCGCGCACCAGGCGTTCCAGGCCGCCGTCGACTTCGTGGTGGCGCGCCATGAGGTGCTGCGCACCTCCATGGACCTCAACAGGTACTCCGAGCCTGTCCAGTTGGTGCACCGACACGCAAAGCTCACCGTCGGCCTGATGGATCTCCGGGGCCTCGACGAGGCGGCGCAAGACGCGCAGCTGCGCTCCTACATGAGCGAACAGCGCAATCAACTATTCGACCTGGCTGATGCGCCGCTGTTCCGGTTCTTCATCCACCAGTACGACGAACACTGGCGGATGACCTTCACCGAGTTCCACCCGATCCTGGAGGGCTGGAGCCTCCATCTGATGATCATGGAGGTGCTCGACTGCTACCGGCGGCTCCGGGACGGTCTGGAACTGCTCGCGGCGCCGGCCCCGGCGATCCGCTACGCAGACTTCATTGCGCTGGAACGCCGCGAGCTGGCGGACCCCGTTCACGCTGCCTACTGGAAGGAAGCCGTCGCCGAGCATCCCCCGCTCGCCCTGCCCGAGGCATGGGGTGACACCGAGAGCGGCCCGGTCAAGCGGATCTACATCCACTACGCCGATCTGCAGCCCGGACTGCGCGAACTGGCGCGTCGGGCGGACGCCTCCATGAAGAGCGTCATGCACGCGGCCCACCTGCGTGTGATGGCGTCGATGACCGCGGACGCCGCGTTCTCGGCGGGCCTGGTGTGCGACACCCGGCCGGAAGTGGCCGGGGCGGACCGGGTCTACGGCATGTATCTCAACACGGTGCCCTTCCCCTACCCCGGTACCAAAGGCAGCTGGATCTCGCTGGTACGCCAGGTGTTTCGCACCGAGATCGAACTGTGGCCGCACCGGCGCTTCGCGCTCGGCAGCATTCAGCGGCAGAGCGGCGGACGACGTGCCGCAGACGTCTGCTTCGCCTACCTCGACTTCCGCACGGTCGACACCGAACTGGTGGACCTCGACGCGGGCATCGACGACAGTCCCAACGAGTTCCCTCTCATGGTCGCCACCCACGGCGGCTGGGTCTCCCTGTCGAGTCGACCGCAGGATGTGAGCCCGGCCCGTCTGGACGCACTCGGGCAGATGTACCGCCAGGTCCTGGCGGCCATGGCCGCCGATCCGGAAGGTGCCGCGAATCTGCCCCTGCTCTCGGACGCGGACCGCGCCGTCCTCCTCCGCGAGCCCGCCCCCGCGCGGGCCGGTATCGCGGATGTCGTACCGGCTCACCGACTCGTGGAACAACAGGTCGCACGGACGCCGAACGCCATCGCGGTGACCTTCGAGGATCAGAACCTGACCTACGAGGAAGTGAACGCACGGGCGAACCGGCTCGCCCACCGGCTTCAAGCCCTCGGGGTGACGCCGGAGTCCGTGGTCGGCGTCCATCTCGAACGCTCCGTCGAACTTGTCGTGTGCCTGCTCGCCATACTCAAGGCAGGTGGAGCCTTCCTGCCGATGGATCCGGAGCACCCGGCCGCGCGCCACCGCCACATCGTCAAGGAGGCAGCACCCGCGCTCGTCGTCACCTTGCGCAAGTGGGCGGGCGCCCTCCCCACGGGAACCCGGGTGCTGTGCCTGGACGTTGATGGCGCCGATATCGCGGTGGGCCCTGCAGACAACCTGCCTCCCACCGTGCACAACGGCGATCAGCTTGCCTACGTGGTGCACACCTCCGGGTCAACTGGCCGCCCCAAAGGCGTGCAGAACACTCACCGCGGTCTGAGCAATGAACTGCGGTGGACGCAGGCGACCTATCCGCTCGGCGGCACGGACTCGATCATCCAGAAGACTCCCATGAGCTTCGACGTTTTCGTCGCGGAACTCTTCTGGCCGCTCCTCGCCGGAGCCCGTCTCATCGTGGCCCGTCCGGGCGGCCACCGCGACGCGGAGTATCTCGCGGATCTGGTCGAACGGGAGCGCATCACCACGCTGCACTTCGTCCCGAGCATGCTGGCGGCGTTCCTGGCCGGCCCGGAGCTAGCCAGGCAGTGCGCGCGCCTGCGCCATGTGGTGTGCAGCGGCGAGGCGCTCACGGCCAGTTTGCGGGAACGCTTTCACCAAACGCTGCCGTGGGCCAGGCTCAGCAACCTCTACGGTCCTGCGGAAGCCGCCATTCACGCGACGGCCTGGGACTGCCGCCAGCAGGACACCGGCTCGATCGTGCCCATCGGCACTCCGATCGACGGGGTGCGTGCCTACGTCTGCGACCACAGACTCGGAATCCTCCCGGTCGGCGTACCGGGCGAACTCCTGCTCGGCGGTGTCGGAATCGCGCGCGGGTATCTGAACGGACCCGGACAGACGGCCGACCGGTTCGTGCCAGATCCCTTCTCCGGGACTCCTGGCAGCCGTCTCTACCGCACCGGCGATCTGGCACGCGTCCTGCCCACTGGTGATCTGGAATACCTCGGCAGGGCCGACCGTCAGATCAAGCTGCGCGGCGTCCGCATCGAACCTGCGGAGATCGAGTCGGTGCTCCGATCCCTCAATTCCGTCTCCGACGCGGCTGTGGTGGCAAGACGGGACGACGCGGGCGACCCCCGTCTGGTCGCCTACGTGGTGCCTGCGGCCGGAACGGAGCGGGAGACCCTCCCCGATAGCCTGCGCACCCGATGCCGTGGCGAACTCCCCGCGCCCATGGTGCCAGCCTTCTTCATACCGTTGGAGCGGATCCCTGTCTCGGCGAACGGCAAGCGAGACCTCGAGGCCCTGCCCCCGCTCACCTCCCTGGAGCTGGACCGGACCGGCGCGGCACCACCGCGCAGCCGTACAGAGCTGGTCCTGCTGGACATCTGGGAGGAGATCCTCGAAACGTCCGGCATCGGCACGGACGACAACTTCTTTGCCTGTGGCGGCCACTCCCTGAGCGCCGTCCGGCTGCTGACGACGCTCCACCAACGCGTCGGGGTGCGGTTGCCGATGTCGGCGCTCTTCGAACGCCCCACCGTGGCCGGTCTGGCGGAACTGATCAGCGAGGACCGGGTGACCGGCTCACGCGCCCTGGTCACGTTGCGCGCCGGGGCGGGAACCCCTTCGTTCTGGGTGCACCCCATGGGCGGGACGGCCTTCTGTTACCGCGATCTGGCTCGCGCGCTCCCCGAAGGTACAGCCGTGCACGGGTTCCAGTCCGTCGGCCTGGAACCGGGACAGTCGCCCCATACCTCCGTACCCGACATGGCTGCCTCCTACCTGGCCGAGGCCAGAGGGTCGCACCCCGGCGGTCCCTGGCAACTGGGGGGTTGGTCCTTCGGCGGACTCGTCGCCTACGAGATGGCGCGACAGTTGGCCGTGGCCGGGGAGGAGGTCGCCCCGCTGATCCTGATCGATCCCGGCCATCCCCTGGGCGACGGCGAACTCTCCCTTGACGAACCTAGCGTCATGTCCGCCTTCCTGCGCTTCTTCGGACGGCTCAACGGCATCCCGCTGGAGGTGGATCCGCAGACCCTGGCCCGTCTGTCTCCGGAGGCACTCCGCGCGGACGTGCTCTCCCGCGTCCGAGGCGCACACCTGCTCCCGGCCGTGGAAGAGGACGAGACGCTCCACCGCCTGTTGAACGTCTTCATCGCCAATTACCACGCCTACGCCCGCTACCGCCCCGAACCGTACGACGGCGCGGTCCGGCTGCTCAGCGCGGCGGACGAGGATCCCGCCGCCGCGCTGGAGCGATGGTCGAGGGTGTGCCGTGGCGAACTGAGGGCGGCGGAGCTGCCGGGCGACCACTTCGGTGCCGTCAGACCGCCGAACACACGGACTGTGGCCGCAGGGCTGTCGACTGTGTCGCGCGGCCCGTCAGACGAGATGAGGCACCCATGAAAACCGACGACGGGTCGGACGCGAATCCCAGTGGTCACCTGATCCTCACCCTGCAGGAACGCGACGAACTGCGAGCTCTTGTGCAGGACCTCGTAGACGCGCCGCCCAACCGGCTGGAAGACCCAAAATGGATTGACGCGGCGCGCGAACGCTCCTGCCATCTGCCCGTCCGCCTGCGTGAGGCGGTTCGGCTCTTCCGCGCCGACCCCGGCCTCGGCGGCGTCCTGCGGATCAGCGGTCTGCCCACTGGAACCGTGCCGGCAACACCCACCGAGAAGGACTCGGTAGAGCACCAGACCACCGTCGCGGCCGCCGCACTCGTGCTCTGTGTGATGGGGCTGGGCGAGCTGGCCGCCTTCCGTCCCGAGAAGCACGGCGCTCTGGTGCAGAACGTCGTCCCAGTTCCCGGCCGCGAGTCCTCCCAGAGCAACGCAGGCTCACAGAACCTGAAGATGCATGTGGAGAACGCGTTCCACACGATGCGGCCGGACTACGTCGCCCTCTCGTGCCTGCGCAACGATCACGATGGAAACGCCGGGCTGCAGGTGGCCTCGGTCCGGCTCGCGTTGCGCGAGGTGCCCGAAAAGCACCAGCGGATCCTGCGGGAGGCACGGTTTCGCACCTGTCCCCCGCCCTCGTTCAACGGCGGGGGAAATCCGGTCGTCCACCCTGTGCTCGACGGTGCGGCGGACGATCCGAACGTGCGGGTGGACTTTTCGAGCACGAGCCCGCTCGACGACGAGGGCGCAGCTGCCATGGGCGCCCTGCACGACGCACTGGATTCGGTACGTGTGTCCCTGCTCCTTGCCCCCGGGGACCTGGCCGTCATCGACAACCGTCTCGTGCTCCACGGCCGGACCGCCTTCTCGCCCCGCTACGACGGGAACGACCGGTGGTTACACCGATCCTTCGTACACCTAGACCCTCGCAGAACGCGCGCGCTGCGAACAGGTGGCGGATATGTCATCGACTGACCAGGAGGATCTGTTGTGACGCCATTGACGGTCAACCAGGACCGGGTCCTGAAGGACATCGCTGAACTGGCCTCCTTCGGTGGCCGTGAGGACGGAGGCGTGGACAGGGTGGCCGGCAGCGCCGAGGATCTGGCCGCCCGGGAATGGCTGGCACGCCGTATCCAGGACGCCGGTCTGGAAGCGTGGACCGACAAGACCGGAAATGTCTTCGGAAGGCAGAAGGACAGCAGCGGGCCCTTCGTCCTCACCGGCTCGCACACCGACACGGTGCCCGCAGGCGGCCGTCTGGACGGGGCTTACGGAGTGATTGCCGCGCTGGAGGCACTGCGCGTCCTTCATGAGAACGGACATCCCGCAGCCGCCGCCGTGGAGATCGTCAGCTTCTGGGACGAGGAGGGCGTAGCGTCCGGCGGTGGACTGCACGGCTCAACGGCCCTGTGCAACAGCGACCACATCCTTGACGTGGCGGCGTTCGTCGAACTGCACATCGAGCAGGGGCCACGGATGGAGCGGAAGGGCTTATCGCTGGCCGTAGTGGAGGGGATCGTCGGCATCGACCGCTACACGGTCACCGTCCGCGGCGAGGCCAACCACGCCGGTACGACCCCCATGGATCTACGGACCGACGCCGGACGCGTCGCGGCCCGGATCGTGGGCGACATGCATGAGATGGCACTCGGTGTCGATAGTGAGATGGTCGTCAACGTGGGGGTCATGGAGTTCCACCCGGGCTCGCCCAACGTCATCCCCGGCGAAGCACAGTTCGTTACCGAACTGCGTGCCCCTACCGATGAGTTGCTCGTCGAGGCCGCCCGACAGCTGGAAGCGCTGTGCGAGCGGCACGCCGGACCCGAGGGATGCCTGGCGACGCTGGAACGCCGGTCGCACAAACCCGTCGCCGAATTCGACTCGGACGTACTCGCGGTGCTCTCCGCTGCATGTGACCGCCAGCCCGCTCGCGTCGGACACCTCAGCAGTTACGCGGGCCATGACGCGGGCCCAATGAGCGCAGTGGTGCCGACTGGGATGCTCTTCGTGCCCAGCAGCGGCGGGATCAGCCACTCGCCTGCCGAGTGCACGCCGGACGCCTCTCTGGTCCAGGGCGTGCAAGCGCTACTGGAAGCCCTGGTCGACCTGGAACGGGCATTCTGCCGGAGGCCGCCCGCGAGCGGCAGAAGAAGGTGAAGACAGTGCTGCGGTTCACGGAGTACCCCGACGAGGAACTCCCCTACCTGTCGCGTCGAGACGTCATCACGTGCTGTGAGGCCATCGACGTCTGCGCGGTGGTGGAGGACGCACTGCGGCAGCACGCGTCCGGTGCGTCGATCCTGCCTGATGAGGCATGCCTGCGGTGGCAGACGGCGGAAGGCATGGCCGCCCGGTCGCTGGCGATGCCCGGAGCGGTGACCGTCGAGGAGCGACTGCGGTACGGCATCAAGATAATCAATGGGTCACTGGCCAACCTGGCCAAGGGCATAGCCCGGTCACAGGGCTTTCTCATGCTCTTCGACCCCGAGACCGCCTGGCCCGACCTCCTTATGGAGTCCGCCTATGTGAGCGCCATGCGGACAGCCGCGGTCACCATGATCAGCGCCAGGTATCTCGGCAACGGGCCCGCGCGGAACGTGGCCCTCCTGGGCTGCGGCACCTTGGCCCGAGCCCATCTGACGTTGCTGCTCAAGGAGCTCCACGTCCTGGAGTCAGTTCGGCTCTTCGACACCGTGCCCGAGCGGGCCGCGGCTCTGGCCCAGGAACTTAAGGACGCGAGCAGTGACCTGACAGTCGTCGCGGCGACCAGTCCCGAGGACTGCGTGCGCGGGGCAGACCTCGTCGTTCCCGTCACGACGGTGACGGCCGGCTACCTCAGGCCCGAGTGGTTCGCGCGAGGTGCCCTGATCGCACATGTGTCACTGGACGACGTGCTCCCGGACGTGGTCCGCGCGGCCGGCCTGGTGGTGGTGGACGACTGGAGTCTCGTCAGTCACGACCGGACCCGGCTGCTCGGCCGGATGTACGGGCAGGGAGCATTGCGCGGTCCGGCCGGAGAGTACTCGGACAGCGAGGAGCGCGACCTTTCTGCTCCGCTGGTCCACACCAGCCTCGGCGAAGTGATTATCGGCAGTCATCCGGGGAGGGCCGCACCCGAAGACCTCGTCCTCTGCAACCCATTCGGCATGGCGATTCTCGATGTCGCGCTGGGCAGCGCGGTGGCCGACGCAGCCAGAGAAAAAGGCTTAGGCCAGCTAATTCAGCGCTAACAGATGGGACATAAAGTGTCGTTGGGCGAGACTATTCATAGCGATGGCTCGCTGGCTACCCCCATCGTCGATGTCCAGATGGAATGCCAGGGGCGCCATACGTGGCTTGCGCTCAAACTTGAGAAATACAATGCCACGGGCTCGGTGAAGGACCGAACCGCGCGAGGACTGCTGCACTCCCTCGCAAGCGATCATCCGTTGCGACCCGGAACCGTTGTCGTGGAGTCGACTTCCGGAAATCTGGGTCTTGGATTGGCCGGAGTTCTGAACGGGCTGGACTGCCGACTCATCGCCGTTGTGGATCCCAAGACTTCGGAGCTCACGTGCGAAGCCATGAGGTCCATGGGAGCAGAGATTCATCTGGTGGACGAGCCGGACGGAACCGGTGGATATCTACTGAGCCGCCTGCGCAGAGTGCGTCAACTGTGCGCTGAAAATCCCGACTACCGGTGGACCGACCAGTACGACAACGTGGCGAATCCGCGGGTGCACGAGGAGTTCACCGGTCCGGAACTGCTGAGCCAGCTATCCGGAAACCTGGACACCCTGTACGTTGCCGTGTCGACCGGGGGTACACTGTCCGGCATTTCGGCCTACTTAAGGCACGCCGCACCAGAAGTCCGGTTGATAGCTGTCGACTCCGTCGGCTCGCACGCCACGGGCTGGCGCACGGACGGCGACCGGATCATTCCGGGAATCGGCTCCAGCCGTCGTTCCACCTTTCTGGAGCCACAATCCTACGATCGCGCGGTCAAGGTGGACTCAGCAGCCTCGATAGCCATGTGCAGATTATTCAGACTGCAGACCGGAATATCTCTCGGAGGGTCAAGCGGTGCGGTTATTCACGCCGTTCTCTGCGACCAGATGTCCGGTGAGGAGACACAGAGACCGGCGGCTCTGTGCGCCGATGGCGGGGAAGCGTACGAAGACACGATCTACAACGATGAATGGCTAGAACGGATAGGGGTCGCGAAACAGGTCGACGATCGGCTTGCATATTTCTGTGAGAACGGTGTGGGTTTTCGGGCTCAAGGGACGGTCATCGAGTCGGGATTCACAGAACGGAACGGCTCGTGCACGCATCCGACACGGTGAGGACCTACAACACAGGAGACGCCATGGACGCCCAGCAACCGGTGCCGCGCCATCAGCCGACGGACACACCCGGGCCCTGGTGCGAGACGCCGGCCGGCGGGCACCGGCTGAGCCTCCCGGCCGATCGCCCTCGCGCATCGGGCGGCCGCGCGAGCCGGGACGAGCACCACTTCGTCATCACACCAGCGGAGACCGTCTCCGTGCAGGCCGTCGCCGCCGCGCACGGTGTGCCCACGCACGCGGTGTACTTGGCCCTGCTGCAGACCGTACTGAACAGGTACGACGAGCCCCACGACATCACGGTGGCTGCTGCGCCGCACCGGGACGATGTCGCTGCAGTTGCCGACAGTCCCATGAACGTGCGGGCCGATCTATCGGATCTGTCGGACGATCCGACGTTCGGCGACTTGGTACGGCGAACCGGCGAGCGGCTCCGGACGGCCGCTGGGTATCAGGTGCCCGCTGAGCGGACCAGCGCCGTGGAGACGCCGGACGGTTCCGTACCGAATCCCGTGGAGGTGCTGTTGGCATGGCAGACCGATGCCGTACCAGAGGCGCCGCGCGGCTCGGCGAGAGGCTTCGACCTCCTTCTGGAGCTGGAGGACCAGGAGCACCAGTGCACCGGACGTCTTGTGTACCGGACCGATGTGTTCACCCCACCGAGGATGGAGCGTCTGGCCGGGCAGCTGACAACCGCGTTGATCCGCTGCTGCACGCAGCCGCGGACCCGCCTGAGTGAACTGGACATCCTTCCAGACGACGAACTGGCCCAGGTGACACAGGTTCTCACCAGGCCAGGCCCGCAGAGCGCAAGCCTGGAGCCGGTCCACCGGCTGGTCGAGCGCCAGGCCCGTCTGCATCCCGACGCACCAGCTGTCGTCTGCGGGAAGCGCACGCTCACATACGGCGAACTGTCCATCCGGGTCGGTCAGCTGGCGCACTGGTTGCGTGAACAGGGGGTAGGCCCGGAGAGTGCCGTTGTGGTCTGTCTGGACCGCGGACCCGACCTGATCGTCGCGCTGCTCGCCGTCCTCACGGCCGGCGGCACGTACGTCCCGCTGGATCCGCAGCATCCTGCCGAACGCATCGCGTACACGGCACAGGATGTGTCGGCCGTAGCGGTCCTCACCGAGGAGCGACTGCGTCAGCACGTTCCTGTCGACGACCGCCCGACTCTCTGTCTCGACAGTGAAGCGGATCGGTGGACCGAGCGGCCGGTCGCCGTCCTCGACATCCCGGTGGAACCGGGCAACGCGGCATATGTGATCTACACGTCCGGATCGACGGGCAGGCCCAAGGGCGTACAGGTCACGCACGGCGCACTGGCCAACTACCTCCACTGGGCCGTATCGGACTACGTACAGCACCAAGTCGGCGGGACTGTGCTGCTGTCATCCGTGGCGTTCGACATGGTGGTGCCGGTGCTGTACACGCCGCTGCTCACCGGACGGGCGCTCCACATCCTGCCCCCGGACCTGGACTTGGCGCGTCTCGGTGCTGCGCTCGCGGACAGCGGGCCGTATGCCTTTGTCAAACTCACACCCAGTCAGCTAGTCCTGGTGACGGAGCAGTTGTCCGACGCGCAGATGCGTGCGCTCACCAGCACCCTGGTGGTGGGAGGCGAGCCGCTGACCACTGAACTAGCCGGACGCTGGTGCAGCCCGCACGAGGATGTGCGAGTCATCAACGAGTACGGCCCCACCGAGGCCACCGTGGGCAGCAGCGTGTTCACCATGACGCGCAGAACCCCACAGGACTTTGTGCCCATCGGCCGCCCCCTGCCTGGCACCAGCCTGTACGTCCTCGACGAGTCACTGCGGTGGGTACCCATGGGTGTCACCGGTGAGCTGTGCATAGGAGGGGCGGGCCTGGCACGCGGGTATGCCGGGCAACCGGGCATCACCGCGGAGAAGTTCGTTCCCAATCCCTTCGGGTCGCCCGGAACACGCCTGTACCGCACCGGAGACCGGGCGCGGCTGCTGGACGACGGCTCGCTCTACTTTCTGGGACGCGCGGACGACCAGGTAAAGATCCGTGGTTTCCGGGTGGAGTTGGGTGAGGTCGAGTCGGTGCTCGGTGCTCTTCCCCAGGTCGCGGAGGCGCGCGTGGTCACCCACGAGCCCCGTCCTAACGACAGGCGGTTGGTGGCCTATCTAGTACCGTCCCGCGCCGGAACCCTGGTGGAGTCGGAGGTACGCGAAGCCGTTGCAGCCAAGCTCCCCGCCTACGCGGTGCCCTGGGCGTTCGTGACGTTGGACGCACTGCCGCTGACAAGCAACGGCAAGCTGGACGCAGCGGCACTTCCCAGGCCCGACGGATTCCACGCACGGCCCCGGTCGACGCAGGCCGATGAGCGCAGACCGGTCGAAGAGGCGGTGTGCAGCATGTGGCGGGACGTCCTGTCGATCGAGCAGGTCGCCGTGGACGATGACTTCTTCGCCCGCGGCGGAGACTCAATGTCAGCGGTCCGGCTCATGTTCCGGATCCAGAAACGGTTCAATGTCGACCTCTCTGTGCAGGTGCTCTTCGAAGCGCCGACGGTGGAGAAGATGGCGGCGGCCATAGCCGGTGCGGAACCGATGGAGAACATCAAGAGGGTGTCCTCATGAACGGCGGCACGGACCCCGTCACGGGACACAGTCCGGGGATTGTCGCAGGCTGGGGCGCACGCGCGGTCCCACAGACACCCGGCACGCCGCCGGGACCGCCCGGCCCGACGGCTGCTGAGAGGACGAAGCGGCGCCCAAGAGTGCGGCGTGGTCTGCACGTGGGTGTATTCGGCAGTTCCGGAAGGGAGACGGCGGAGGAGCACCTGAACCTCGCACGCTCCTTCGGCAGCGCACTGGCGGCCCGCGGAGCCGTACTCGTCTACGGCGCCAGCGGCGCCGGGCTCATGGGGACGTTGGCCGGCACGGTGTTCGACCGGGGCGGGGCAGTGATCGGGATCGTCCCGTACACGCTTCAGCGGCGTGAAAGCGTCGAGGATGCCCGAGGGGAGATCTTCGTAGTGCGGGGAGAGGCCGAACGTTTTGACCTCCTGCACCGCACTTGTGATGCCTTCGCGTTCCTCCCCGGAGGCATGGAAACGCTGAGCCGGCTGTTGGAGATGGCCATGGTGAACGAACCGGGCCCGGTGGCGAAGCCCATCGTTCTAGTCAACATCGGCGGCCACTTCGCCCCACTGCTGGAGCTGTTGGACCAGTGGGCCGACGGAGGCTTCATCTCATCGGTGGAGCGCTCCCGCATTCACTGCACCGACGATGCGGAGACCGCGCTGAGTCTCCTCGGCTGTGGGGCGGGGCTTTCCCCGGACCGCTGTGAGTCCGGTGTGACATGACGACCGATCCGTTGATCGACCGGGGCAGCAGCATGCCGACAGCACCGATTCGTAACCGACGGGCGGTAGGGAATTGATGGAGACTGAACGCCTTGTCCGCACCCTGGTATTGCAGGCCCTCCCGGAGGGCGCTGATGTCAGGGAGGGCTTCGTGAGCGCGGGCGGCAATTCACTCGCCGCTCTGAGGTTGGTCACCACCCTGGTCAAGGAGTGCCACATTCGGGTGCCGATCACCAATGTGCTCCGCAGCACCAGTGTGACCGCTCTTATCGGCGAGCTCATCGGCGCGCTCCAGATCGAGGCGGACCAAGGCAGTGAGGACACCGCACCGGGTGCGCTCTCGATCGCCGAACGGCAGATGCTGCTTGAGCAGACCCTGGGGCTGACCTCGGCCCATCTGGTCGCCGTGGAAATGGAGTTTTCAGGAAAACTCAACGTACTCGCTCTGGAGAGCGCGATGCGCGACGTCGTGGCCCGCCACGACGCCCTGCGTACCCGCTTCTGGTTCGACGGGGACGAATTCCGCAGGGAAGTGGTTGCCGACGCGCTTCCGGAAATCAACCATCACGTGGCAGCGTCCGAAGACAATCTTCCTGGGTTGCGGGCGCGCGAACTCTCCGCCCGGACAGACCCCGACGGGCCGCGCGTTCCGCGCTTCGCCCTGGTCCGGCTAGCGGACGACCGGCATGTGCTGATCACGGTCGTCCATCACCTGACCTGCGACGGCTGGTCGCTGAATCTGCTCTTCGATGAACTGGCCGAACTGTACTCGGCCCGCATCGATCACCGTCGACTCGCGCCCCCTCCGTCAGCTGTCGCACCGAAGGCCACGTACTCGGCCACCGGCCTCGACTTCTGGACCGCTCGGCTCGCCGACGTGCCCGACCCCGTCACGATACCGCCGGACCGGCCGCGGCCGAACGTCCAGAGCTTCGATGCGCGCCGGGTCACGATGGACCTTTCAGGGGCCTTGCTGGACAAGCTCAGAGCTGCGGCCCAGGCCGAGGGCGCCACGGAGTTCGCCGGCCGGCTCGCCATATTGATGCTGCTCTTGTCGTCGCGGGCGGGAGCGCAGGACATCTGCGTCGCCGTCCCCGTCTCCGGCAGGACCTCCGCAGCCCACGCGTCCACCCTGGGCATGTTCGTGAACACAGTGGTGATCCGCCAACGGATCGCCGGATCCATGCCTTTCACCACGTTCGTCAGGAGCGTGCACCAACGCCTCATGGAGGCACAGGATCACCAGGACGTTCCCTTCCCCGACGTCGTGAACGCGCTCGTCCCACGCCGGACCCTCGACCGCCAACCGCTGGCGCAGGTGATGATGGCCATGCAGCCGTCCGGTCGGCGGCGCTACACGCTGTCCGACGGCGTCATCGCCCGTGCCACGATCAACCTCGACATTGCCGAACACTCCCGTTTCGACGTGGTACTGCACTTCGACGGGTCCGAAGGCATGCAGCAGGGCTGGATCGACTACGACTCCGCTCTCTATCGGCGTGAGACCATTTCGCGGCTCGGCGCCGACTACAGCGCGATGGTCTCAGCGGTCGCCGCCGCACCGTCCACCGCGGTCCACGACCTCGTTTCGGCGATACGGACGAGTCCATGAGAGCACCGGTCGCCGATCCGCTGCCACCGCGATGGGGCTTCAGCAGCCGGGCACACCGGGTCCGGTCCGAACCGACGATGACGCCACCCCGGACGCGGACCACCAGGAGGAAGCCGGCCTGGGCCGGACCGAAGACCGTGGGGAGGAAACTGACTCATGCCCTCGCTGTACGAGAAGTTCACCGAAAGCGCCGAACGCAACCCCGACCGCCTCGCCCTGGACCTCGAGGGTTCCTCGCTGACGTACGCCCAAATGTGGCGGGGCGCCGACCGACTGGCCGCCGTCATCCGCGACTCACTCGGCAGGAGGCCCGCGCGGGTGGGGCTCCTCGCCTCCCGCAGCCGGCTGGCCTACCTTGGCTACCTCGCCACACTGCGCTTGGGTGCGACCGTGGTACCACTGAACCCGGCCTTCCCGGCCACGCGTAACCGGGCCATCATCGAAGCCGCCCAGGTCGAACTGGTCCTCAGCGACGAGACCGCCCCGCGACAAGACTTGCCCGCCGTCCGGCTGAGAGTTACGGAACAGGAGCTCTCCGCACTGCCGGATCGCCCGGTCGAGTCACCTGACGTGGCGCTGGACGACACTGCCTACACCATGTTTACCTCCGGCTCCACCGGAAGGCCGAAGGGCGTGCCGATTCACCACCGCAACGTGCTGGCCTACGCTGATTACATCGTCGAGCGGTACGAACTGGGCCCAGGTTGCCGGTTGTCCCAGAACTTCGACCTGACTTTCGACCTCTCCGTTTACGATCTGTTCGCGGCCTGGACATCGGGAGCGACTGTCGTTCCGCCCAGCTACGACGACCTCATGTCCCCCGTTGACTATGTCAACGGTCGTGGCCTCACCCACTGGTTCTCCGTCCCTGCCGTGGTCTCCTTCGCGCAACGCCTGGAGCTGCTGGAGCCCGGCAGCATGCCGGGGCTGCGCGCCAGTATGTTCTGCGGTGACCAGCTGACCACGGGGCAGGCGAGGGCCTGGCAGCGGGCCGCTCCTTCCGCCACCCTGGACAACCTGTACGGCCCGACCGAACTGACCGTCAGCTGTGCCAACTACCGGGTGCCAGCCGACTCGGCTGCCCTGCCCACGACGTCGAACGGCACGGTGCCCATCGGCGAGGTGCATCCGTCCATGGAGTCGATCATCGTGGACGAGTGGGGCGGCCGAAGCACCGACGGCGAACTATGGGTGAGAGGGGCCCAGCGTTTCGCCGGATACCTGGAACCCGCTCACAACATTGGCCGCTTCGCCACCTCCGACGGGGACTCCATCTCTGTGTACGACGGTTCCACACCCCTCGCCGACGCCCACTGGTACCGCACAGGTGACCGGGTCCGCGTCGAGAACGGCGTGCTGGTACACATCGGGCGCATCGACAACCAAATCAAGATACGCGGTTACCGGGTGGAGCCAGGCGAGATCGAGTACGCACTGCGACGGCATCCCGCGGTACGCGAAGCCGCGGTGGTCGCGATCACCTCCGCCGACGGAGAGACGGATCTCGCCGCCGCGTACACCGGCGTCCCGACCGCCGAAGCCGAACTCGTGCGAGCCCTGCGCGACCAATTACCCCAGTACATGGTGCCGCGTTACTTCAGCTGCATGGACGACCTACCGAAGAACACCAACGGCAAAACCGACCGCCTCGTACTGACGACCCAGCCGTGGAAATAACGTTCTTCCTGCACCTCGAAAGTGAAAGGAAGTTCGATGCGTGACCAAGAAATCAAAAAGCGCTCAAGACCTAACTGCAGTCGATCTCACCAGCGATAGATTGGACGGTCATTGAAAACTCGGGGCCGGAACACCGACACTGCGCACCGGACCGACTATTTTTCCCAGTCGAATCGGGCAGACGGGACCATTCCCGTTGCCGTCATCGGTATGGCTTGCCGTTTCCCCGGAGCCCGGAACGCGGAAGAATTCTGGCGCAATCTGGTAGAGGGACGCGACACAATAACCCGTGTGACCGGTCCGCGCGGCATCGCAGCTCGCGGACTCCTCGACGATCCCGAGCACTTCGATGCTGAATACTTCGGCATATCCCCGCGTGAGGCCCGTCTCGTCAATCCGCAGCACCGGGTCTTCATGGAGTGCGCGGTAGAGGCCCTGGAGAACGCGGGCGTGGACCCGGCCCGCCACCCGGGAAATATCGGCGTGTACGGAGGTAGCAGCGAAAATGTCTATGCACATGTCCTCACCGCACAACAGGCGCGGCAGCCAACGGTATCGGCATACGAGATCCGGATGGGCAACGGAGCCGACTTCCTCTGCAGCCGCGTCGCCTACAAGCTCGGCCTGCGCGGCCCCACCGTCGCAGTTCAGGCGGGTTGCGCGACCTCTCTGGTATCCGTGCATCTCGCGGTCCAGGGGGTGCTCTCAGGCGACTGCGACCTGGCACTCGCGGGAGGAGTGACCGTGCGCTTTCCCTTCGTTCCGGACGAGGCGACGGAGGCGGGCATCCAGGCACCGGACGGCGTCTGCCGAGCGTTCGCCGCTGACGCTCGCGGAACGGTGGGAGCCGACGGCGTCGGTCTTGTTGCACTGAAACGCCTCGACCGGGCCTTGACCGACCGCGACCGGATCGACGCGGTTATCCTGGGCTGCGCGGTCAACAACGATGGCGCCAACCGCATGGGCTTCGCCGCGCCGGGTGTCGAAGGACAGGCCGCCGTAGTCGAGGCGGCCCACCACGCCGCTGGCATCGCCCCATCCACCTGCACCTATGTGGAAGCGCACGGCACTGGCACGCCACTGGGCGACCCTGTCGAGATCGCGGCACTGACCAAAGCGTTCCGGCACGGCGGCAAGCGCCGTGTCCCATGCGGAATCGGGTCCGTGAAGACCGGTATCGGGCACACTGACGCCGCAGCCGGCGCAGCCGGGCTGATCAAGACGGTCCTGGCCCTCAAGCACGGTGTGCTCCCGCCGAGTTTGCACGTCACCGCCCTCAACCCGCAGATCGACTTCGAGGCGGGCCCGTTCCACGTCATCACGCAGCCGCAGGAGTGGCGACCCCAGGGCATGCCGCGCCGCGCCGGAGTCAGCTCTTTCAGCCTCGGCGGCACCAACGCACACGTCGTCCTGGAGCAGCCGCCCGCCCGGGAGACCTCGCCGGCGTCAGGCCGCTCCTGGCACATCCTCCCACTCTCCGCGAAATCCCCCACCGCGCTGGAGCAGACCGTCGTCCGCCTCGCCGCGCATCTGCGGGACCGCCCAGGGACGTCGGTCGCGGGTCTGGCCTGGACGCTCCAGACGGGCCGTATGGAGCATGCGCGGCGGCGGTTCGCGGTCGTGCACGGTGTTCATGACGCCCTGCAGGTGCTCTCCGGGGAGGTACCCGAACGGCTCGTCGGCGCCGCTGGCGACTCCACCGGCACCGCGCCCGGGCCGGTAATTTTTCGGTGCACGCCGGTGACCAGCGCCAACATGGTGCGGGAGCGGGATGCCGCGGCCCGGTTATACGCCTCCGAGTCGACCTTCCGGAGCGCCGTGGGCGCGTGCGGCCTGAGCGACGTCTTCGCTGGGTCTGCGACGACGTGGACGGTCACGTTCGCCATTCGCTACGCGCTCGCCCGTCTGTGGCAGCGGCGCGGTGTCGTGCCCGCGTCGGTCATGGGCGAGGGTGCGGCCGGAGCTCTGGCCGCCGCCGTGGTGGCCGGAGTATTCGGGGCGGCGGAGGCAGGACGGCTGGCGGCGGAACTGGCGGAGCGTGGACCTGCGGATTCCAAGGACGAGCAGGCCGCGTGGCTGGAGTCGGTCCGGCGGGCCGACCCCCGGGTACCCGTACTCCCTCTCTGGGTCGCGATAGGCGGTAGGCAGGCGCGGCGGCTCACGGCGAAGGAGGCAGTCGAACCGATTCACTGGGTCGAACTCTTGGAAGAGTCGGAGATCTCAACGGACGTTCAGGACTCGTGCGTGGCGGTGGGCGAAACCGGCGCTCGCGGCCCGAGGGGCATCACCCTCGATCTGCACGCCGAACGGACCGACACCGACGAACAGGCCGTGCTCGACGCCGTCGGACGCCTATGGCTCGCGGGCGCCCGCATCGATTGGTCGGCACTACACGATGCCGCCCCCGAGCGCCTCGCCCTCCCGGCCTATCCCTTCGAGAGACAGCGCTACACGGTGGCGACAGAGGAACCCGCACCCACCTTCGTGCGACCGACCGGCCCGTCTCCCAGCGCGCCGTCGCGGCTGGCACCGGCATCAGCCCCGGCAGGAGACAGCGACAACGTGGACCGCGTGGCCGCTCTCTTCGCGGAGATCCTCGAACTGCCCTACGTGGAGCCGGACGAGAGCTTCTTCGACCTCGGCGGTGACTCCCTCATCGCCGCCAGGTTCGTGGCGCGGGCCCGCGAAGTCTTCCGAGTCGAACTGACGCCCGGTGCCCTTTTTCAAGCGCCGACCGCCCAGCAGCTCGCTGCCCTCATGGCAGAGCGCCTGACCGGACAGAGCACCCGATGAGCGGCTGGACAGTACGTCGGCACCGCCGACCGGACGCTCTCTCCTCCTTGTTCTGCTTCCCACACGCCGGCGGATCGGCGGGAGAGTATGTCCGCTGGGGCGACGACCTGCCGGACATTCAGGTCTGGGGAATCCATCTGCCCGGCCGCACCACCCGCCGGGCCGAACCGCCCTTCACCCGCATCGGGCCGCTGGTAGACGCTTTGGTGACTGCCGTCCCCTTCGACAGTGACGGGCCGTTCGTCCTCTTCGGACACAGCCTCGGCGCGCTGCTCGCCTTCGAGACGGCAAGGGAGCTGCGTCGCTGCGGTCGGCGGGGCCCCGACCGCCTGATCGTCTCCTCGTGTCCGGCGCCACCACTGCCGCCGCTCAGTGAACCCCTCCACCTGCTGCCCGACGAGGCGCTCCTACGCGAGATCGAGCGACGCTGGGGCGAGCCCCTGCACCATCTACGCGGTCACCCGGACCTACGCGCCGACGCCCTCAACAGTTTCCGCTCAGACTTCGCGCTCCTGGACAGATACCGGCCCACCCCTGACGCCTCACTGTCCTGCCCGGTCACTGCGGTCGCCGGGACGGACGAGCCGGGCGCCGACACCCTCGCGGCTTGGTCCCGGCACACCACAGGCCCCATTGACATCCGGCTCGTGGCGGGTGGTCACTTCTACTTTCGCAAGAGCCGGACCGCAGCCATGAGCGTCATCCGGGAGACCGTCCTGACGCGTTCCCGAGAACTTCCCGACGAGACGAAAGGAGGCCCGGAGTGGAGCGGATAGGGGTTGTGGGCGCCGGCACCATGGGCCGTGGAGTCGCGCAGCTTTTCGCCGAGCAGGGGCACCAGGTCGTTCTGGTGGACGTCGCGGACCAAATTCTCGAATCCGCGCGAGCAGAGATCGGCCGGGAGGTTCGCTTCGCCCGGCTGCTGCGGCCCGGGGCACCGACCCGGGTACCGGAGGAGGTCGTGGGCCGGATAGCGTTCACCACGGATCTCACAGAGGTCAGACAGGTCGACTTCCTCTTCGAGAACACCATCGAGAATTGGGATCTCAAGCGCTCTCTCTACGGCAAACTTGATTTCCTGTGCGCCCCCGGCGTGCCATTCGGCGTGAACACCTCCGCGATCCCCATCACCCGGGTCGCCTCCGCCACCGGGCGGCCCGACCGGGTGATCGGTACGCACTTCATGAACCCGGCACCCACCAAACCCACCGTCGAACTGATCCGCGGCCACCACACGTCCGATGAGACTCTGGCGCTCATCCAGGGCCTCCTGGATCGCACGGGCAAACGTCACATCGTGGTCAAAGACTCACCGGGCTTCGTGACCAACCGAGTCCTGATGCTCACGCTCAACGAGGCGATCTTTCTGCTCCACGAAGGCGTCTCCGGCGCCGCCGAGATTGACCGCCTGTTCAAGGAGTGCTTCGGGCACACCATGGGGCCGCTGGAGACCGCCGACCTCATCGGCCTCGATACGGTGCTGTTCTCACTCGACGTCCTCTGCGACAGCTTCGACGACCCCAAGTACCGGCCGTGCCCGCTGCTACGCAAGCTGGTCGATGCGGGCATCCTCGGCAGAAAGACGGGCCAGGGCTTCCACCACTACGACGACACCCACCGCAACGACGACACCCAGGAGTCGGGAGATCGACGGTATGAGTGAGGACGACAAGCGTCTGATCCGCGCGTTCATCGGCTCGCACGTCGGCGAGGAGCCCGTGGACGACGACGTGGACCTGTTCGCGAGCGGATACGCGACTTCACTCTTCGCCATCCAGCTCGTCTTGTGGGTCGAGCAGACCTTTGACCTGGTGGTGAGCGACGAAGACCTGGATTTCGCGAACTTTTCGTCGATCGATGCAGTAGCGGCCTTCGTACATAGCAAACGCGCCGCCTTCAGAGGTGGGACATGGACTTCGAACTAGACTCCGAGCAGCGCAAGTTACGTCAAGACGTCATCGCCTTCGCTGAGCGGGAGCTCGGTAAGGAGACCTTGGCCGACGACCGCGATGCCCATTTTCCACGCGCCGACTGGGAGCGATGCGCCTCGTTCGGGGTGCTCGGCTGGCCTGTACCCGAGGAGTATGGCGGCGTGGGCCTCGACCCGCTGACGACGATGATCGCACTGGAGGCACTCGGCTACGGATGTCGGGACAACGGCCTCGTCTTCGCCGTCAACAATCACCTGTGGGCCTGCACCATTCATCTGCTCCTTCACGGCAGCGACGAGGTGAAGCGCGCGTACCTGCCATCCCTGTGCGCCGGGACTCTGATAGGCGCCCAGGCCCTCTCCGAACCCGAGGCCGGCTCCGACCTGCTGGGGATGACGACCGCGGCGCGCCGCGATGCCGACGTATACCGGCTTGACGGTACTAAGTGCTTTATCAGCAACGGCCCGGTGGCCGACGTCTTCGTCGTACTCGCCCGCACCGGCGATGAGGGCAGAAAGCAGAACCAGCTCACTGCGTTCGTCGTCACCGCCGACATGCCCGGCTTTATCAAGAAGGCCGAGCTGTCGAAGATGGGCCTGCGATCAGCCCCCATGGGCGTGATCGAGTTCGACGGGACGCCGGTGCCCGCCGCCAACGTCCTCGGCCGGGAAGGCGGCGGTTACGGCGTCTTCACCTCGTCCATCGAGTGGGAGCGTTCCTTTACGTTCGCGCCGCAGGTCGGCGCCATGGAGCGACTCCTCGACGCGTCCGTTCGGCACGCCAACTCGCGTGAGCAGTTCGGACGTTCGATCGGCAACTTCCAGGCCGTCTCTCATCAGATTGCCGACATGAAGATCCGTCTCGAACTGGCACGGATGCTCCTCTACCGGGTCGGCTGGCTGAAGCGTGAGGGCAGGCTCGCGCTCCTGGAAGCCACCATGGCCAAGATCTTCGTCAGCGAGAGCCTGGTGCAAACCGCCATGGCGGCCGTCGAGGTACACGGCGCCCGCGGCTACCTGACCGATGAGGGCTTCGAGCGGGAACTGCGCGACGCGCTCGCAGGGCCCATCTACGCCGGAACCAATGCCGTGCAACGTGGCATCCTCGGCGAACTCATAGGTGTGCGCGGCGCATTGTCGACCGGAGGGCCGCGATGACCCTGATAGAGCTCGACGCGTTGGTCCCCGCCGCGCTCGCCGACGAACTGGCCAAGCGGATCTACTTCATCTCCGACCAGATCACCGACTTCACCCTGATCCGCTCTGGGGACACGGTCACTGCGGTCGACGTCACTACACAGGACCCGGACGCGACCGATCTCGACGCGCTCACCCGAAAGCTGCGCCTGGTCGTCCGCAACGATGTCCTGAACCAACGTCAGGTCGTGCCCAAGGTGGTTTGGCGCTCAGCGGAAGAGGGTGCGGTCCGGGACGTCTTTCCCGAACTCCTGACGCGAGGCATCGCCGCGGAGCTGGGCGAGGGGCAGATCGCGCTCGGCGAACCCGTTCTGTCCCTTATGGACTACCTCGACGCCGAGATACGCGCCCTCGTTCTCGACGAATTCGAAGCCCACGAGTTCCGTTACCCGACCCTGATGTCCGCCCTCGCGCTGCGCCGCACTGGCTACTTCGAGTCCTTCCCGCAACTACTGATGCTGGTATCGCGGTTGCACGGCGACGTCGACTCGTACGGTGCGTTCTTGGACACGCTGACCGGGGGTAGCGAGGACAAGGACGGCGATCTCGCGGCTGCCTTGCGCGATCACACCGGCGACACTGACCACGTCCTGCCGCCCACCATGTGCTTCCACACCTATCACCAGTACGCCGACGGCCCGCCTCCCGCACGGAACACGGTGGTGACCTCTCGTGGCAAGGCGTTCCGATACGAGTCCCGCTACCGCCGCTCCCTCGAACGGCTCTGGGATTTCACCATCCGCGAGGTCGTCTTCCTCGGCAGCCCTGACTTCGTCCTCACCTCCCGCTCCCGGCTGATGGAACTCGCCTTCGCCTTCACAGAGTCGCTCGGACTCAGCGGCCGGTGCGAGGTCGCTGGCGACCTGTTCTTCCTCAACAGGGCCGCAGCCGTCCGCGCCTGGTCCCAGCGACTCCTGGAGATGAAGTACGAGCTCCGGCTGCCCCTGGAGGACGAGCGGGATGTAGCCGTCGCCTCTTTCAACTACCATGAACAGTTCTTCGGGAAGTCGTTCGACATCCGTGTTGAGGGCGAGCGGCCCGTATTCACCGGCTGCGCCGGTTTCGGCCTCGAACGCCTCGCCTACGCCTTCCTCTGCCGGCACGGCGTCAGCCCCGCGCTCTGGCCCGCCCACGTGCGCAGGGCGGTGGACCGATGAGCGGACCCCTTCGACTGCTGACGCTCAGCGCACCGACACCGGACGCTCTTGAGCTAGCCAGCGACGCGCTCGCCGACCAGCTCCTTTCCCTGGACGAAGGCGCCGTGGTCCCGGCATCAACCCTTCCCGAGGCCACGGCGCCCCCAGGAGCCATACGCCGCGTGCTCGTCGCTACCTCGGCGGCCGACGCAGCACGGTGGTTGCGCCGACGCGACCCCCGCCGCGTCTTCACCGCGGGCCCCGGAGTCTGTGCCTCCCGCGTCTTCCTGTTCTCCGGGGTCGGCGACCACTACCCGGGCCTGGGTGCCGGCCTGTACAGGTGTGTGCCCGCCTTCCACCGTGCACTCGACGACTGCCTGCGTCTGCTCGCCACCGACCACGACCTTGACCTGCGCCCGGTGCTCTTCCCACCGGAAGCCGACACGGCGGCCGCTGGCGCACGGCCCGACCTCGCGGCCCTCTTGGGCCAGCGCGAGAAGACCCAGGGGATCGATCGCACCGTCGTCGCCCAGCCGCTGCTCTTCGCGATGCAGTACGCGCTGGCGAAGGCGTTGTCGGACTTCGGAGCCGAGCCAACCGCCCTGGCCGGGTACAGCGTCGGTGAGTACGTCGCCGCCTGCGTCGCCGGGGTGTTCTCCCTTCAGGACGCGTTGCACCTGGTCGCAAGTCGCGCCCGGCTCGTGGAAGCGCTGCCGCAGGGCGCGATGCTCGCCGTTGCAGCCGGAGCCGACGAGGTCGCCAAGCACCTCGTGCCCAGGGTGTCGATCGCCGCTCTCAACAGCCCGGAACAGACCGTGCTCTCCGGTCCCGTCGAGGCCATCCAGGAGAGCGCGCAGATCCTCGCCGCACACGGCGTTGCCTGCCGCCGCCTCGCGACGACCCACGCCTTCCACTCCACGATGACCCTGCCAGTGGCCGAGCCCCTCGAAGCCCTCCTCACGACGATGGCAATCTCGGCCCCCCGCCTGCCTTTACTCTCCAGTGTCACCGGCACCTGGCTGCGCGACGACGAAGCGACCGATCCCGGCTACTGGGCCCGGCAACTGAGCCGCACCATTCGGTTCTCCGGCCAACTGACGGAGGTCTGGCGGCTGCCCGATCCGATGCTGATCGAACTGGGCCCGGGCCAGGCGCTCTCCCGCTTCGCACTCGCCCATCCGGGACGCCCCGAGGACGCCGCCGCCCGCGTGGTACAGACGATGCCGGGCCGTTTCGAGAGCCGTACTGATCGTGAACTGCTGCTCGGCGCGGCAAGCCGCCTGTGGGCCGCTGGAGTCGAGATCGACTGGACTGCTGTGCGATGGGAGTGAAACGCATCGGACAGCTGGAAGCAGAAGGAGTACGCACAGTGAGCGATCGGAACATCCGCACCAGCAGAACAGCGCCCGCGTTCCGCGCCGGCCCCCGGCCGGATTCCATTCCTCTGTCGTGCTCGCAGGAGCGACTGTGGTTCCTGCTGCACCTCAATCGGGGTATGCGTGCCTATCAGTTCCAGGCAACCCTCGAACTCACGGGAACGCTCGACACAACCGCCCTCACCGAAGCACTCACCGAGGTGGTCAGGCGCCACGAGGTGTACCGCACGACCTTCGAGGACAGCCGCGAGGGGCCGCAGCAAGTCGTCCATCCGCCGTTCCCCGTCGAGCTGCCCGTCCATGACCTGCGCGACGCTGCTGATCCCGAGAAGGCTGCCCGCGCGGCGGTGCGCGAGGCCGTTCGCGTCGATATCCCCTTCGACCGGCTTCCGCTGGTCAACTGGCGGCTACTGCGAACTGGGCCCGACCGGCATATCCTGCTCCACCTCGAACACCACTTGATCCACGATGGCTGGGGCTTCAACGTCTTCATCGAGGAACTCTGCTCCCTGTACGGGGCCTATGCACAGGGCCTGCCGTCACCACTGCCCGAACCCGCGATTCAGTTCGCCGACTACGCTGTCTGGCAGCACGAATGGCTTCAGTCGGCCGACGCCGAGCGGCAGTTGGCATATTGGGCGCACCAACTCGACGGTGTAGCACCCTATTTCGATCTGCCTACCGACCGGCCGCGCAGCGCGCGTCGCCGGTTCATCGGCGACACCCTCCGCGTCACCGTCCCGGCCCGTGTTGCGAACCAGATCCGTGCCCTTGCCCGGCGCGAACGTGTCTCCCTGTTCACGGTGATGCTCGCTGCCTTCCAACTCCTGCTGCACGCCTGGTCTGGCAAGGACGACTTCCATCTCGCGACCGGCATCGCGGGCCGCAGCCGCCCCGAGACGGAGAGCCTTCTCGGCATGCTCGTGAACACCGTCGTGCTCCGCGCGGATCTCCGCGACTCTCCCACTTTCCAGAACCTTCTCACACGCGTTCGCGCGACCACACTCGGCGCGGTCCAGCACCAGGAACTCCCCTTCGACCAGGTGGTCGCCGCGCTACGTCCGCCACGTATCCCGGGCCGACAACCCCTATCTGAGGTCGCGTTCGCATTCCACGACTCGCCACTGGGCGCCGTGCGGATGCCGGGACTCGATGTCGCGGTGACCGTCGGCGTCACCAACGGCAGCGCCAAGTTCGACCTCAGCGTCGTCGCGATCCCCCGAGCCGAGCAGTCGATCGGCAAGGGCGAGAACACCGATAGGGACATCGAGCTCGTCTGGGAGTACGACCAGGAGCTGTTCGACGCCGAGACCATCGTGCGCGCGGCCCGACGCTACGAAGACTTCCTGGTCGCCGTGGCCGCTGACCCTCACCAGTGCCTCACCGCCTTGATAGCCGCACAGGGGGAACGATGACGGAGGACGACGCCCTGCGCGCAGTGCGCGACGCCTGGGCCGAGACCTTGGCGGTCGACCCCGCCGACGTACCGATCGACGTCGGCTTCTTCGACGTCGGCGGCAACTCGCTGCTCCTGGTGATGCTCGCCGAACGACTCGGGGACGATATCGGGCGCCCCCTGCCCGTCGTGGACCTCTTCCAGCATCCGACCGTGCGTGCCCAGGCGGATCTCCTCTCGGATGACCAGTGAGCAGCACCCTGTACGAGGTGTTCGCCGATACTGCCGAGCGCAGGCCGGACGCACCGGCCGTCGAGTTCCCCGAGCATAGCCTCACCTACCGCGAGCTTGGACAAGCCGCCGATGTCGTCGCCCAGCGGATCAGATCAGTGCGGCCAGCGGCCGCACGCGTCGGGCTGCTGGCCACGCGCAGCACGGTCGCCTTCGCCGGCTATCTGGCCGCGCTCCGGCTCGGTGCAGCTGTCGTGCCCCTCAACCCCGAGCACCCCGGCGACCGGCTCGCCGGAATCCAGGCACAGGCCGCCGTGGACGTCGTCGTGGCCGACGCCGCCATCCGCAGCAGGGACCATGCGTGGGCAAACGGCCTTCCGGTCCTCACACTGACTGACGACGACGTCCTCGGCGCCGCACCAAACGGCACGCTGCCGCCGTACCGCCCGGACCCCGACGCAACCGCCTACGTTCTGTTCACCTCCGGTACCACCGGACGCCCCAAGGGCATGCCGTTGCGGCACCGACACGTCCTGCCGTTCGTCCGCGAGTGCATCACCCGGTACGAGGTCGCACCGGAATGCCGTATGTCTCACACCTTCGACCTGACCTTCGACCCATCCATCTACGACCTCTTCGTCACCTGGGGCGGCGGCGCCGTCCTGGTGGTACCCGGCCGCGGCGAAATGTTCAGCCCCGTCGACTACGCTGCGGGACGGGCCCTGACCCACTGGTTCTCCGTACCCTCCGCCATCTCCGTCAGTGCCCAACTCGGCCAGCTGCCCCTCGGGCCGACCGCCGAGGCCACCCGACCCGGATCGATCATGGCCCTGCGCTACAGCGTCTTCGGCGGCGAGCAGTTCACCCTCGACCAGGCACGCGCTTGGCACGCCGTCGCCCCCCACTCCCTTATCGACAACGCCTACGGCCCAAGCGAGGTCGCCATCGCCTGTGCTGCCTACCGGCTGCCCCGCGATCCCGCACACTGGCCCTGCACCTCCAACGGCACCGTCCCCATCGGCCAGGTCTTCGACCATCTTGAGTCGCTGCACGATGCGGGCGGCTCCGAGTTGTGCGTACGCGGGCCACAGCGCTTCGACGGCTACGTGGACCCCTGCGACGATTCTGGACGATTCCTCGGCCCTGCCAACGGCGAACGCCCGGGGCCCGAACACTTCTTCCGCACTGGCGACCGGGTCGGCCTTGAGGGCGGTCAACTCGTCCACCTGGGACGCCTCGACGAACAGGTGAAGATCCGCGGTCTGCGCGCCGAACCAGGCGAGGTGGAGGCGGCCCTGCGTCGCCTGCCCCAGATCCAGGACGCTGTTGTGACCGCAGTGCGCCGAGGCGACATCGCCGAGTTGGTCGCCTGCTACACCGGGATAGCCGTACCGCCGCGCGATCTTGTCCGCGCCCTGCGCGCGTGGCTCCCGGTCCATCTGGTGCCGCGGTGCTTCCTACACCTAGCGACCCTGCCCCTCAACGCCAACGGCAAGACCGACCGGCAGGCGCTGCGGACCCTCGCCGATCGAGCCGCGCGTTCCCGGACGCCCTGACCCCCGCCCGGCCGACCCGGGCCGGTGCGGCCACCTGAACCAGGTAATGGAGGAGCTGACATGGGCCTGCTGCGTGGCGCCACGACCCCCTACCCCGCCGAGTCGACCATCCCCGAACGCTTCGCCGAACAGACGCGGGCCCGCCCCGACAAGGTCGCCATCGTAGACGGCGCGCACTCAATCACCTACCGGGAACTTGACCGACGCTCTGACCGGCTCGCTCACGTGCTGCGCGAGCGGGGCGTCCGCGAAGAAACTCGGGTGGGAGTTCTCCTCGACAGCGGCCACGAAATGATCACTGCCCTCCTCGCCGTCCTGAAGGCCGGGGGCGCCTACGTGCCCGTCAACCCCGGGTATCCACACATCCGTCAGGAGGGCATGCTGGCCGACGCGGGCGCGAGCGTCGTCGTGCGCGCGCAGGACGTCCAGGCCGCGGTCGCCACGGACACGGACACGGCCGGCAGTATCGAACGGGCGTCCGATCCACACTCCCTCGCCTATGTCATGTTCACCTCGGGATCCACCGGCAGGCCCAAGGGCGTGATGATCGAACACCGGTCCGTGCTGTGGCTCGCTTGCGGCAGTGGTGTGGCCACGCTCAGTTCCGACGAGCGGATCGCACAGGTGGCTGACCCGTCCTTCGACGCCTTCACCTACGAGGTCTGGGGCGCCCTCCTCAACGGTGCCACCCTGGTCGTCCTCCCCCGGGAGGTGGTCCTCGCCCCCGGCGAGCTGAAGCGGGCCCTCGGCACGCACCGCGTCACCACCCTGATTCTCACCTCGGCCCTGTTCTCCGAGGTAATGGCGGACCAGCCCGACACCTTCGGAGGGCTGCGCAACCTCGTCGTGGGCGGCGACGTGCTCAACGTCGCCCGGGCGCGCCAGCTCATCTCCGGCACACAGGCCGACCGGCCCCGGCGCTTCGTTAACGGATACGGACCCACTGAGGCGACTGTCTTCGCGGTGTGCGGGCCGATCGACACCGTCCCCGCCGACGCGACGGCAGTGCCCATCGGCGGACCCGTCGCGAATACCTCCTGTTACGTCCTCGACAAGGACCTCGAACCGGTGGCCAACGGCGCCACCGGTGAACTCTTCATCGGAGGCCCCGGAGTCGGCAGAGGCTACGCAGGGCGTCCCGACGAGACACTGGAGCGCTTCCTGCCCGATCCCTTCGCCGACGAGGGCCGATCCTTGATGTACCGAACCGGCGACTTGGTCAGCATCCGTGCCGACGGCACCCTCGACTTCGTCGGCCGCGCTGACAACCAGGTCAAGATCCGCGGTTATCGCGTCGAGCCCGGTGAGGTGGAAGCCGTCCTCACCACCCACCACAGCATCCGGCAGGCGGCGGTCACCGTGGATGAGTCCACCGGCGACCGGCGCCTGGTGGCCCACGTGGTTCCCACCGGCGCCGGCGGTGTCCCCGGCGGACTGCGCGAGTTCCTCGCTGGCGTACTGCCCGAGTGGATGCTCCCAGCCGCATTCCTCGCTTCTTCCCAGCTTCCCCTTACAGCCGCCGGAAAGATCGACCGTCTCGCCCTCCAGGGACTGCCGGTACCCGCCCCCGACGCCGCTGCCGAAGCCCCCCTCACCGACCGCGAACGCCGTCTCGCGGCCATCACCGCCGACATCCTGGGCCTTGCTTCCGTCGGCCTGAGAGATGACTTCTTCGCACTCGGCGGGCACTCGCTGCTCGCCATGCGGCTGGTTTCCCGGGTCAACGACACCTTCGACGCGGATGTGGACCTCGGGGCGTTCCTGTACGACCCGACCGTGCTCAGGCTGGCCGCCGAGGTGTCCCATGAGCGATGACCGCGAGATCTCCCACGCTCAGCGGAAGATCTGGATACTCGATCGTTTCCGCCCGGGATCGGCCGTCTACACCATCCCCCTGATCTATCACATCGACGGCAACCTGGACGTCGCGGCACTCGAGCACGCCCTGACCAAGGTGGTCCGTAGACACGAGGTACTGCGGACCGTCTACCGAGTGCGGGCGGGCACCGTGCTTCAGGTCGTCCGTCCCGCCGAGACGGTGAACGTCACCGTCGTGGACGTCTCGGGACACCCGGACCCAGATGCCGAGGCACACCGCCACGCTGACGCGGAGGGCAGGCGACCGTTCGACCTGACAGTAGGACCGGTCATCAGAGCGTTACTCCTACGCACCGCGCCCAAGCGGCATCTATTGTGCCTGACTGTTCATCACATTGCCTGCGACGGAGAGTCACTACAGATCCTGGAGCACGAACTCTCCGTCTGCTACCGGGCGGCAGTGCAACGGAAGCCATCAGGACTTCTGCCCCTCCATGAGCAATACGCCGACTTCGCCGCCTGGCAGGCGAGCCGGATGACGCAGATGAGGACCGGGCAATTGGTCGAGCACTGGCGCACCCACCTCGCTGGGCTCCCAGCCCCTGCGACCCTCCCTGCCGACCGCGAGCGCCCGACCATCCTGGGGATGATCGGCGGAAATGTGCGCTTCGCTGTCGAACCGGCAGTGACCGACCGGACAGTGGCGTTCGCCAAGGCGTGCAGGGCGACGCCGTTCGCCGTGCTGCTCGCGACGTACGCGGCTCTCGTGCGGATGCGCGGCGGCGGTGCTGATGTGGTGATCGGGGTGCCGGTCACATCCCGGCAGCGCGAAAGCCACTACCGAATGATCGGCATGTTTGTGGACATCCTCGTCCACCGCATCGACACGTCGGGGCAGCCTACCTTTGAGGAGCTCGTGCAGCGGGCGCGTGACGAGAGTCGCCGCGCGATGGCTCACCAAGCGGTGCCGTTCGACCTACTCGTGGAAGAGTTGAAACCCGCCCGTGCCCCGGGCTTCAATCCCGTCTTCCAACTCATGCTGGGCTATCAGGAGATAGCTTCCAAGAAGGACACGGGGCGCGGCCTCACGCTGTCCGGCTGCGCGGTGCGTGGGGAGTTCGGCGACACAGCGACGGCCAAAGTCGACCTCTCCCTGACCCTCACCCGCTCGGACACGGGGTGCTCAGGGCGCCTCGAATTCAACACCGACCTCTTCGAGGCGGCGACAGCACGGGAGATCGTCGAACAGTTCCGTACGATCCTCGCCGCAGGCACCACCGAACCGCAGCTGAGACTGGGGAGTCCGGGCCTGAGCGTGGGCGAAACGGCGACAGTTCTGCGCGACGAGGGGTGCGTTCAGGCGTTGGGAGCGGTGCGCCGGAACTCGTAGAGCACGTAGACGAAGGACGTCGGGCCGCCGCCCTCGCCGTCGCTGGCGCGAGGCCCCGCGTAGTCCGCCGGGAGGGCGATCTCCTCCTTGCGGTACACGGAAGCCGTGAACCCCGATTCTGCGGCGAGTGCCTGCAGGCGCTGTGGATTTCCGAGGGTCTCACTGAAGCCCAGGAAGACGCGCGTGGTCTTGGACATGTGCTGTTCGAGGCCGGCGAAGAACGCGCCATGCACCTTGTAGTCGGAATCGAAGGCCGCGTAGTCGATCTGGCTTCGGTAGTCGTGCCCGGCCGGCGCCTCGACGAAAGGTGAATTCCAGTAGATCAGGTCGAACGTGGTGTCCTCGTCCAGCTCCGAGAACAGATCGCTGGTCAGTGCGGTGACCTTGTCGCTCACACCATGCCGCATTGCGTTCAGTCTGGCCGTTTCGGCCGCCGCCGGATTGATGTCGAGGGCACAGACCCGTGAGCAACCCCGCATCGCCGCGATGATGGCTGTCACGCCGGCACCGCAGCCGACTTCGAGGAAGCTGTCGATCTCGTCGTACGGCAGCCAGGACGTGAAGAGCTTCGTGGCGATCGCGTTCCCCGGCCACACGTCGGGGAGCAGATGCCATTCGAGATCGAAGACCGTGAAAGAGTCCTGCGGCGGACGCTCCCGGAAACGGGAGATGTCCCACTGCCCCACGTGGTAACCGAACTCATTTAGCATGAAAACTCCTGTCGGATTTCACAATTGGCCGGGCGTGCGTCACGAGCTCCACTGCGGTTCCAACGGATCATCCACGCCACTGAACCCTCCGTCAACGGCGTTCTAGGGCTGGTGCCGGACGGCTGAAAACAATCTGCCGGACAGTGAGCACTCTTCAAAATCCGATGGCGGCGCTGCCGAGGCGGGCCGCGGTCGGAACGGCGCCACCCTGCGCTTCGGATTGTCTGGTTCCACGGGATGCGCGGCCGTTGACGGCAGACGATGGCGGGCAAACATTGGTTCTGGATCACTTTCCGTGCAGCGCTGACGGACGGTCACGGGCCCGCCCCGGTCGCCGTGCAGTCACCCGGCCAGGAGGACGCGCTTGCGG
>NZ_JBFBBE010000068.1:0-52223 GCF_040682555.1 Streptomyces sp. NPDC051172 | reverse complement strand
AGCCCGCCTCCCTGCGCATACCTCATGACTCCGGCATACCGCAACGATCACGAAACGTCAGTTCCTCCCCCGCCACTACGAGTTCAACCTCAGCAGTTACGGCAACACCTTCGGAAACGCGGCGGGGCTACCTGTGGAGCAGAACGCAGAGTTGATGCCGTATGTCCCGAATTTCCCTCAAGTGACGATGTCGGTCGTCAATAAGGGGGACTGGTCCAGTGTCATTGAATATGGAAAGACCGGCCAGGTTCGTTTGACCGTACTCCACGATGACCTGTTCCTGCCGAACATCCTCGAACGCGACCAGGCCCTGCGCTATGATCCAAAAGGAAAGCGGCCGTCCGGCGGAGTAGCCAACGTCACCCCGCTCCAAACGACTTCATCCGCCCCCGAAGGGCTTTATTGACGGCTTATTGAAGCCGCTACAAATGCTACTGGACAGAAACTTACCGGCGAGTTCCAAGGCAAGGTCGGTTGTGTTGCAGCAAGGCGTCAGCTCCCGGTTGGTCGAGCGAGAGGCCGCCCTCTCGGAACTGGACGAGTCGCTCATCGCCTCACGCGGTCGCGCCGGCCGGATCGTGCTCCTGAGCGGCGCGGTGGGCATGGGCAAGTCGGAACTTCTGTATACCTTCGCCGAGAGGGCCTCGGCTTCCTGCCTTTGTCTCGGAGCCGTGGGCCGCGAGCACGAGGGCGACGTCCCCCTGGGCGTGGTCCGCCAACTCGTCCGGGATCTACAGCTCCCCGCGTCCCTGCATTCCCAGATGGCCTTGCTGGAGAGTCTGTTGACGGCGGGACCGACCACGTCCCGCGACGCCGTTCTGCTCCAGGCGCGCGTGGCGCACGGGCTGTGCAGCACCCTGTTACGTCTCGCGGGCACCAACCAGCTGCTGATCGGCGTGGACGACTTCCAGCATGCCGACTCGGCGTCGCTGGCCTGTCTGCTCCATCTGCTCCCACATGTCCGGACCGCGCCCGTGATGCTGGTGATCGTCCAGCCCGAGGGCGGCAGCCGGCACCCTCAACTGGACGAGGAGCTACGTCGCCATCCGCACTGCCGGCGTGTGCGCCTGACCGGGTTGTCCCCCGAGGGCACCGTGGCTCTCACCGAGCAGCGGCTGCGCGCGCAGGAGGCTCGCCGGCTGGGCCCCGTCTACCACTCGCTCAGCGGAGGCAGCCCCCTGCTGCTGCGGGCCCTGCTGGAGGACCGGCACAGCCGCCTGACGCGCCCGGGAGGCGGTCCCGACGGACCGTACGCGGACGAGGAGTTCCGGTACGCCGTCCTCGCCTGTCTGCGCCGCCACGAGGCTCTGGTGTCGGACGTCGCCCGTCTGCTCGCGGCCCTGGAGGACACCGCGACACCGGAGCGCCTCAGCAGTCTGCTCGGGACGAGTACGACGACGATCCAGCGCGCCCTGACTCAGCTGGAGGCTTCCGGGCTCACGCTGGGGACCGGTTTCCGCCACCCCGCGACGCGGGAGGTGATCTTGGAGGACGCGTCCCCCGATGTCATCTCCGCCGCTCACCACCGCGCGGCACAACTGCTGCACCAGGAGGGGGCCCCTTCCCTCCACGTGGCCCGGCATCTCGCCGCCGCGGGAAACGCCCAGGACGGCTGGGCCCGCTCGACGTTACTGGACGCGGCCGAGGCGGCGCGTCTGCGCGAAGACCTGCCGTTCGCCGTCACCTGTCTGGAGCTCGCCCTGCGCAGCACGGGCGACCCCGACGCCCGCGCCGTCACCGCGGCGCACCTGATCCAGCTGGAATGGCGGATCAACCCCGCGGCCGCGGAGCGCCGCCTCGACTCGCTGGTCGAGGCGGCGCTGGGAGGCCGGCTGCCGCAGGTTTCCGCGGTGTTGCTCGTCAAGTCGCTGCTCTGGTTCGGCCGTTGGAGGCAGGCCGTTTCCCTGCTCGACCTGCTCAGCGCATCCGGTGACACGTGCCCGCTTCTCCTGGGGCAGTTGTACGCCTGGCTACGTATACGGCATCCGTCGATACTGCCGCGCCTGTCCGCCGACCCCGGCCCCGAGCCCGCCTCTCCGGTCCAGGGGACGACACCGGACGCAGCCGCCGGCTCCGCCGACGGCCTGCTGTCGCTGACCCTGCAGGGCGGAGGCGGGGAATCCACCGCCCGCGGCGCGGAGCAGATCCTGAGTTCGTGCCGACTGGAGACCACGGGCGACGTCGACACCGTGGAGTCGGCGCTCCTCACTCTGCTCTACACCGGCCGACGGGACCGCGCCGCGGTCTGGTCCACCAGGCTCGCGGCGTCCGTGACCGCCCGCACGGCACCGACGTGGCAGGCCAGGCTCACCGCCATACAGGCGGAGGTCGCACTGCGTCAGGGCGACCTGCAGACGGCACTGCATCACGCGCGGTCCGCCATGAGCCTTGTCCCGCCACGCAGTTGGGGACTCGCCGTGGGCCTGCCGCTGAGCGTCCTCGTCCTGGCCGCGACCGCGACGGGCGTGCACGAGGTCGCCGAGGGGCAGCTCCAGCTACCCGTACCGGAGGAGATATACGGATCCTGGTACGGGATCCACTACCTGTACGCCCGCGGCCACCATCATCTTGCGGAGAAACGGCTGGACGCCGCGCTGGGAGATTTCCTGGTCTGCGGGGAAAAGGCGAGCGCCTGGAACATGGACCTGCCCACGTTCGTGGCGTGGCGTGGCGCCGCCGCGACCGCCCATCTGGGACTGGGGCAACGGGAGGAGGCGCGCAGGCTCCTCGAAGAGGAACTGGCCCGGCCGGGCCCTGCGAAGTCCAGCCCCAGGGGGGTGGCGCTGCGCCTGCTCGCCGACCTCGCCGATCCGCGGCGCAAGGTGGCGATCCTCAACAACGCCGTGACGCTGCAGAGGCTGACCGGAGACCGGCTCGAACTCGCCCGGTCACTCGCGGCCCTCGGCTCTGCCCAGCGGGCCGTCGGCGAGGCCGGTCCCGCCAGGCAGGCGCTGTACCAAGCACTGCGGCTGGCCGAGCAGTGCGGCGCCGTGCCCCTGCACCGCTCCCTTTTGACCAACGACACGGACGCAGCCCCGGTGCCACCTGCCGAGGACGCGGAGGATCCGCTGACCACAGCGGAACGCCGGGTCGCGTCCTTGGCCTGCTGGGGCCACTCCAACCGACAGATCGCCGACCAGCTGTGTGTCACCGTGAGCACGGTCGAGCAACACCTGACCCGCATCTACCGCAAGCTCAACGTGACAGGACGTGCCGAACTGCCCGCCATCTACCAGGACTTCGCCGAGGACGGCGGGGGCACGCCGCCGCCCCGGTCCAGCTGACCAGCCCACGGTCGCGCTCTCGCACAGGAGCCCGGCCGACGGGGTGGCATTCCCGGTTGGGCGGCCTCGTCGGCCGCACCCGGCGGAACTTGAAGATGCCGTGGAAGACCCGGACTCCGACCTTGTCGTGTTCGCCCTGGACATCCGTCCGAGTTCCGCCGCCGTGTGCTTGATCTCGGTCGACAAGGCATCGGCGGGGCGGTCGGGTCTGGCCCTCTTCCCGACCGCCCCGGGGGGTGGTGGCGGCCCTGCCGCCGATGGTCAGACGCAGAGCAGGACGATCAGGCCATTGCACTCGTAGTCGCCGTCGTCGTCACCACCACCATGGCCACGGTGAGCTCTTCCCTCACCGTGGCCTTGTGCCGAGATCCGTTCGGCAGCGGTCGTCTTTGCGGTGAGCTGCGCGGCGGGCGTCGCGGCAGCGGCGGAAGTGGCGGTGGCCGCCCCGGCCGCGCAGGCGATGCCCAGTACGGCACTCACCGCGAATATTCGCGGAAGGCGGAAAGCGATCTTGTTGGCGCGGCCGGGGCGAGTGGGGTTGTTCCCCTGTGCTGTGTTCATGCAGCCACCTTGCACACGCCAGCGGCCGATTTCGCTCCGAGCGCGGCCGATTGGGTGAGCCACGCGCGAGACGGCACTTCGCGGTTCCGGTGGCGCTTGTTTTCACGGTCCTCCGGAAGCCCGAACTCACCGTCCCCAGACCTGACTTGCCCGGTTTTCGTCAGGCGGCCGGAGTGTCCATGGGGCGCAACTCGTCCGCGTACGAGACGGAGATGCGGCGCATCAGGCCGTCCGCGGAGATGTCGTACTGGCCCAGGCGCCACAGCGGCGGAGAGTAGGCGTGGATGGAGACGGCGTCGTCGGTGGCGCCGGTGAGCCGGTGGATGTGCTCGGGGCCGAAGCAGAAGGACGTGCCGGCGTCGACCGTGACGCGCAGATGGCTGCCGCCGATGCGCGGGGTGGACTCCTCGAGTGCGCCCTGTACGACGGTGACGGCGCCGGCGGAGAGATCGTGGTCGTGCCAGCCGGTGTCGTTCTGCCGGGTCCAGCACAGCAGCCAGACGTCGACGTAGGCGTCGCGGTACAGGGAGGCGTAGTGCCGCTCGTGGTCGGAAAAGGCCACGTGTGCGCGCCACAGGTCCGGGCGGGCTGCGAGGTCCGTCACGAGTGCCCGGAGTTCGTGCTTGTCGAGGGTCCGCTCCGGCAGGGACTCGTACGTCATGGGTGGCTCCTTTCGGGGCTGCGTCGGGCTCGGGGCACGGTGGTTCAGGTGCGGCCGTGCAGCAGGCGGGCCGGGTTGACGGTGCGCAGGGCGTGGACGGCGGCGTCCGCGCCGAGGTCGGGGACTACGGGCGGTGCGTAGGGGCGGTCGCTGCCGTTGACGACCACGTCGATGCCGACGGCGCGGACGAGGGCGTCGACGGCCCGGGTGCCGTAGGAGGAGGTCTCGTAGAACACGTCGAAGTCGATCTCGCCGCGTCCGCCGCCGCGCGCGGCGAGCCGTTCGCCGTGCAGGGGCGCGAGGCCCGCGAGGGCGGCGAAGCAGACGCGCAGCGCCGGGTGGCGGGCGCGGCCGAAGGCGCGGAAGGCGAACCAGGAGGCGTGCAGCTGCTGCACGTACGGGACCAGGGCCGGCCACCACGGCGGGGTGCCGTCGGCGGGCGGGGTCGCGCCGGGGTGGACGAAGAGGGGCTTGTCGTGGCGGGTGAGGACGTCGAGGAGGGGTGCGCAGTGCGCCCAGCCTGCCGCGTCGAGGAGGGCGGTGGCAGGGAGTTGGAGGCCGACGCAGCCGCGGCCCAGTTCGCGTTCCACTGCTTCGGGGTCCGGCGCCGTCAGGCAGGGGGAGGCCCAGACGGCGAAAGGGGCCGGGAGGGCGAGAGCGCCGTCGTGGAACGCGGCCAGCAGGGGCACGGCCTCGGCGGGCGGCAGGTACTCGATGCCGAGGGGGCTGGAGAGGGACACCAGGGCCAGGTCGAGTCCGTCGGTGGCGGCGAGGCGGGTGCGGGCCTCGGGGTCGTGGTCGGCCGGGTCGATTGCGTAGGGCGGCTCGCCGGCCAGGTGCAGGGTCGAGGCGTCCAGGTACGGAGGCGTCGTGCGGGAGCGCAGCAGCTCGATGAGGGCGGGAGGCCAGATGTGCTGGTGGACGTCGGTGGGCACGCGGCGGTCCTCGCTGAGGAGAGCGAAGTCAAGCGATTCACTGATGCGGTTGACTTAACCGCTTAACAACGATCCCTGTCAACGATGTCGGGGCCTTGGCGGGGCGATGCGACCACAGGGCGCAGGTACCCCGGTAGGCTTCCAGGCATGGCCAGGCCCAACAAGCGCACCACCCTCCGGGAGGTGGCCGAGGCCACGGGCCTCTCCACCGCAGCCGTCTCCTACGCCCTGCGCGGCAAGCATGTCTCCAAGGAGACCGAGGAACGGGTACGCAGGGCGGCGGCCGAGCTCGGCTACGAGGCCGACCCGATCGCCCGCGCCCTGGCCAGCGGCCGTACCAGCATGGTCGGCGTCCTCGCGGGCGACCTCCAGGACCTGTGGCAGCAGCAGCTGATGGCGGCCATCGGCCGGGAACTCCTGGCCGGCGACCGCTATGCGCTGATCCTGGACGCGGGCGGCGACCCCGACCGCGAGCTGGTCCTCGCCAAGCAGTTGCGCGACCAGCGGGTCGACGCGCTGCTGGTGTCTCCCGTGGATCCCTCGGCGCAGGGCTGGGCCGCGATCGCGGACGCGCTGCCGGTGGTGGCCGTCGGCGACTCACTGAGCCGGGCTCGCACAGCCGGGCAGGTCATCTTCGACAACCGGGCCGGCATCGACGCCGTACTGGAGTATCTGCACGGGCTGGGCCACCGCCGGGTGACCGTCCTGACGCCGACCCGGCCGAGCACACCGGACCGGCCGGCCGATGTGTACGTGGGCGAGGCGGCCGACCGGCTCGGGCTGCGGGCCGAACTGGTGCCCTGTCCGCAGGAGTTGAGCGAGGCGACCGCGGTGGCGCGGCGCGTGCTGCAGGGTGCGCACTCGCCGACGGCGGTGTTCTGCTTCTCGGACTCGCTGGCGTACGGGGTGTATGCGGCCGCGGCGGAGGACTCCCTGGAGGTGGGCCGGGACGTCTCCGTGGTCGGCTTCGACGACCATCCGGTGTCGCGGGTGCTCACGCCGCCGCTGACCACGGTGGACTGGGGGCTGAGCGAGATCGCGGCCCAGGCGGCACGGCTGACGGTTGCGGCGATCGAGGGCAGGCGGGTGCGTAGGAAGCGGGTGCTGTGTGCGCCGCGGATGCGGGAGCGCGGGTCGACGGTGCGGGCCTGAACCCCGGATGAACCGGAGATAGACTCACGCGGCATGACCGTCTCCCACCCGTATCTGCGCTACGTCGCGATCGGCGACAGCCTGACCGAGGGCATCGGCGATCCGGGTCCGGCGGGCGGGCACCGCGGCTGGGCCGACCGGTTCGCCGAGATCCTCGCGCAGGGGCAACCGGGTCTCACGTACGCCAATCTCGCCGTCCGCGGCAAGACCAGCACCCAGATCAGGGCGGATCAGCTCGGTCCGGCGCTCGCGCTGCAGCCGGATCTGGTGACGGTGACGGCGGGCATGAACGATGTCGTACGGCCGCGCTACGACCCGGAGGCGGTCGCCGCGAACATCGAGGAGACGTTCGCCCGGCTGACCGCGTCCGGCGCGCGCGTCGCCACCATGACCTTTCCGGACCTGGGCAAGGTGTCACCGGTCGCGCGCCGGGTCCGGCCTCGCATCCTCGGCCTCAATGCGCGGCTGCGGGTCCTCGCGGCACGGCACGGGGTCGCCGTCCTGGACGTCTTTCCGCATGCGTTCACGGCCGACCCGCGGCTGTGGAGCGACGACCGGTTGCATGCGAGTGCGATCGGGCACGCCCGGATCGCCGCCGGCATGGCCCACACGTTCGGCCTGCCGGGCCACGACGACTGGGCCGACCCGCTGCCTCCGGTCTCCCCGGTCCCGGTGCTGCGTGCCGTGGGGGCCGATGTGCGCTGGGCCGTGGACCATGTCGGGCCCTGGCTGTGGCGGCGGCTGCGCGGCCATGTGCCGGGGGACGGCTTCACGGCGAAGAGACCCGAGCCGACCCCGGTGACGCCGCAGCAAGTCGCCTGACCTGCTTTTGCGCCACCGGGTGTTCGCTGTGCTGCGCCTGAACAGGCTGCGCTGCCAGTCCGGCGGGCTGCCTGTCGACCCCGAGACGGCGGCCCGCAGCTGGGATCTTGTCGCGCTCAACGAGGACCACCGGGAGCTCTTGCGCGCGTACCGAGGAGGCGCTGGTGGAGCGCATGCGGCTGACGTACGGCTACCGCAAGTTCCCCTTCCGCGACCCGGATCTGCCGACCGAGCTCCTCCCGGCGGGCCGGATGGGCCACGAGGCCCACGAAATCCTGGGCCCGTCGGCCGAGTCGTACTACGACGAGGTGGCCGACCGTAGGGCATCAGTCGGAGCGGGTCTCCAGTCGGCAGCAGCAGGAGGCCTCGATCGGTACGTCCGCCGTGGCCGTTGCGATCTTCAGCTGCTGGGCCACGATCTGCGCCTCGCCGTCCTTGCCGAGCCGCACGAGGCACTCGTGGAAGCCGTGCAGCGCCCAGACGTTGGCGGGGTGCTGCTGTGCGCGCGGCAGGGTGTCGTCGAGGCCCAGGTCGGCCCGGTAGACGGCCTCGGCCTCCGCGACCAGGCCCTGCTCCAGGAGCAGTGCCCCGTAGGCGTGCCGGGTGGGCTGCATCCAGCCCCAGGGTTCGTCGTAGGGAAGGCCGTCGTCCAGCTCGATCGACCGGCGCAGGGCCGCGAACGCGGCGTCGTGGTTGCCCTTGCGGTAGTCCAGCTCTCCGTCCAGCATCGCCGCGGCGATGGCGAGGATGTCCGTGCAGGTGTTGTTGAACAGCATGCGGGTCTCGGGGACCCGGGCGACCGCGTCGTGGAAGAGCCGCCGCTCGGCCTCGGCCTCCTCGATCCGGCCCGTGGCGGAGAACGCGACACCGCGCGCGTAGTGCAGCATCGCCGTGCTCACGCAGTACAGGCGCATGTCGGCGGGCATCGGAAGGGCGAGGATGTCGCCCCAGCGACCGAAGCGGATGAGCACGTGCACCCGCATCGCGAGGAAGCTCTCCACCCAGTCCGCCATGGGCGGGCTCTGTACCCGCAGCAGCTCCTCGGGCACGGCCGCCTCGAGCCGGTGCACCGTGTCGATCGCGTCCCGGTAGCGGCCGAGGAACATCGCGCCGTAGATCTTGAAGTGGAGGTTGTGGCACCGGTACAGCGTGTAGAAGTTCATGGCCCCCGCCTGGGCGTGGAACTTCTCGTCGGCTTCGATCGCCGTGGTGTTGTCGGAGACGACCCGGCGGTAGTCGCCGCAGAGCACTTCCAGATGCGACGGCATGTGCTGCAGATGTCCGGCGTCGGGCATCAGACCACGCAGCCGGTCACCGGCCGGCAGGGCGGCCTCGGGGGTCGGGGACATCTCCATGAGGTGGATGTACAGGTGCAGCAGGCCCGGGTGGTGCGCGCCCGCCTCCGTGGCGAGCGCCTGCTCCAGCACCGCCCTGGCCTCGGTGGTGCGCGCGCCCGGGGCCGGTGCGCCGGTGCGGATGTCCCACAGCTGCCAGGGCGTGAGGTTCATCAGTGCGTCGGCGTACAGGGTGGCCACGTCGAGGTCGTCGGGAGCCAGCCGGCGGACGGCCCGCATGCTGTCGGCGTAGGCGGTGTTCCATACGGAACACTCCTCGACGGCCGGTGCCCTCTCCTGCGGACAGCGGGCGCGCAGGGCCTCGACGAGGGCCTGCTCGACGGGGGTGGCGCCGGCGGCCTTGGCGTGTGCGCGCTGTACCGCGGCATGGGTGCGCTGCACCGTCCGGGCCAGGTCCTTTTCGTCGAAGAACTCCCAGGGCTTGTTGTAGTTGGGGCCCAGCGCATAGGCCACGCCCCAGTCGGCCATGGCGCAGTCGGGATCCGCCGCGGCGGCGGCCTCGAAACAGCGCACGGCCTCTTCGTGGTTGAAGGCGAAGGTCCAGTTCAGTCCACGGTCGAACCAGACCTGCGCTTCGGGCGACGAGGTCGTCACGGGCCGGCCGTGGCTGCCGAGGTCGTAGTAGTTCACAGATGACGAATTACCGCACACCGGCCATACCACACAAGACCCCCACCCCCACGCCTGGCAGGTGCAACGCAAAGGAATCGCATGGTCTAGACCAAGAAGCCGTTTGGTCTAGTCCAAAGCGTGGACGCGGTCACGGTCCGGCAGGAAGCTGGGGCACTCCCCCACCCCATCGGAGGCACACCATGAGACGTCTTCGTGCATGCCTGGGCGCAGCCGCCGCCGTCGGACTCGCCGCCGCAGGAACCACAGCCCTGGTAGCGGGCAACGCCTCGGGCGCGACCGCCGCGCTCAGCAACCGCTGGTACGCGGCGGCCCCGTACCTCATGCCACTGGACAACGACCCGCCGGACCCGGCCGCCATCATGGACGCCACCGGTCTCAAGGCCTTCCAGCTCGCCTTCGTCCTCGCTCCCAACGGCGGTGGCTGCTCGCCCACTTGGGGCGGCACCGCCCCCGTCTCCTCGGACACGGCCGTCCAGTCCGTCATCAACACGATCCGCGGCAAGGGCGGCGACGTGTCCGTCTCCATCGGCGGGTACGGCGGCACGAAGCTCGGCCAGGTGTGCTCGGACGCGGCGGCGACGGCGGCCGCGTACCAGCAGGTCATCACCAAGTACGGCCTCCACGCGATCGACTTCGACCTGGAGGAGCCGGAGTACGAGAACACCGCCGCGATCAAGAACGAGATCGGCGCCGCGAAGATCCTCCAGCAGAACAACCCCGGCCTGTACGTCTCGGTCACCACAGCCGGTACGGCCGACGGCACCGGCTGGTTCGGCAAGCAGATGCTGCTGGAGGCGAAGTCGCAGGGCTTCACGCCGAACAACTTCTCCATCATGCCCTTCGACGGCGGCTTCAACGGCGCGGCCTCGCAGACCAGCGCGCTCACCAACTTCAACGCGATCCTCCAGTCGACGTTCGGCTGGGACCAGGCGACGGCCTATGCGCACGAGGGCTTCTCCGGGATGAACGGGCGAAGCGACACCGGTGAGATCTTCACCCAGGCCGACTTCCAGACCGTGCTGGACTACGCCACCAGCCACAACATGGACCGCTTCACCTTCTGGTCTCTCAACCGCGACCGGCAGTGCACGCCGCCCGACAACGGCGGGCGCACCTCCGGCACTTGTTCCAGCGTGGCGCAGAACTCCTGGGACTTTGCGAAGTACTCGGTGAGGTTCGCGGGCGCGACCCCGCCGGACTCGACTCCCACTCCCACTCCGACGCCCACGCCGACACCCACCGCGTGCAGGACCGCCTGGAGTTCGAGCGCCGTCTACACCGCCGGCGACGAGGTCTCGTACAACAAGCACAACTGGAAGGCCAAGTGGTGGACCCAGAACGAGACTCCGGCCGCCACCGACTGGGGGCCCTGGCAGGACGAGGGGACCTGCTGAGCATCGTCCCCGACTGACCGGCTCATCGGCGGACGGCGCCTACAGGTCGACGGCGCCGTCCGCCGCGCAAGCCCTCGCGGCCAACCCCTCGGTGTCCGGATCCGGCCGCAGCATCCGGGCGACGATCTCGGCCGTGGCCCGGTGCCAGTCGCCGCTGCGGCGGAGCATCGCGTGGTCGCCGCCCCGGACCAGTACCAGTCCGGCCCGGGCGCCGGCCTCCCTCGCCCGGCGCACGTAGTCCGCCGACTCGGCGGGCGGCGTCACGCGGTCGCGGTCACCGTGCAGGACCAGCAGGCGCACGCCGCCGAGGTGGCGGACGGAGTCCACGGGCGGACACCACGGCGCCAGCGCCAGCACGCCGCCCACCAGCGGGTGCGACGCGGCCCGCAAGGCTGCCCTGGCCCCCATCGAATGCCCCACGAGGACGGTGGGCACCGTTCCCGCCAGCCGCTGGAGTTCGTCCAGCGCCCGCAGTGCGTCGTGGGCGGGATCGGCGTCGTTCCAGCCCTGGTGCCGGTAGCGGACCTGCCCGAGCAGGACGTCCGGGGGCGAGGCCGCTCCGGCCGCCCGCAGGACCGGCAGCATACGGAGCGCGGCCGGCTGCCAGGGGTGCGCCGTCCGGCGGCTCAGCTCGTGGCCGCCGTGCAGTGTCACGATCGCCGCAGCCACACCTTCGGGCGGCGCGTGCCGCACGATCAGCGCGGACTCGTCGCGCTGCGCTGCCCCTCGGTTGCCCACCAGTACCGCACCTCTCCACTCCGGACACCTCATCCTCCCCCGAAGCTCCGGGGCGGCGCCGCACAGGGGGCGCACACAGTAGATCAGTGAGCCCTGTACACGCCTCCACGCAGGTGGGGAAAATGCGCCGGGTCCGCGCTGAAGTGGCCGAGAACGCCGTGGACCTCCGCTCCAAGTCGTCGAGAAAGCAGGTCGGCTCCCGTGCTGCTACGTCTGCCCGAGTCCGTGTCCGAAGCGCAGGAGTGCCTCGCCGAGGGAGCCGTTCCCGTCGGCGGGGCGACACTGATCTGGGCCGGCTGGCAACGCGACGGGTTTCCCGAGCAGGCCATGTCGCTGCGCAGGCTGCCGGAGGCCAATGTGATCGGGGGCGGGGGGCTGGGCGGCGCCGTCGTGCTGAACAGCGTCGACGAGCGCGTGCCCGAGGTGCTGCGCCGTGCGGCCGCCGCGGTGGGGACGGGAGCCGTGCGCCGGACGGCCACCGTCGGCGGCAACCTCGTCGGGAGCACGCTGCGCTGTCTGCTGCCGCCCGCGCTGGTGCTGAAGTCCTGGGCCACGGTGCTCGACCAGGACCGGGTCTACGAGACCGACCTCGCCGAAGTCCTCGCCAAGCACCACCTCCTGCTCAGCCTGCACTGGCGTGAACCGCTCGCCAGCAGCTACCGCAAACTGCCCGGCGAGGCGGGTGGGCAGCCGCCGTTCGTGGTCGCCGCCGCGGTGCACACGCAGGACGACGGACCCGACCGCCTGCACCTCGCCGTCCGCGACGGCTACGACGTGCTCACGGAGGACGTCCCCTGCCACGCCGGGGCGGAAGAGACGATCCGCGCTCTGGGGGACACACCCGTCGGCACGCTCCACGCGGCCGCCTGGCAAACCGTGCGTGAACACGTCACCGACCTGCTGGCTCGCCCTGCCGGCCGCTGACGTCAGGCCGCCACTGGTATGGACTCATGGGCACTTCGGGTGTCACTGCCCCCCCCCGGAGACTCACCTCACCGCAGGCGACACCCTGCCGGGGTCTCACTCCGCCGTCTTGCGGGCCAGCGCGTTGTTGTCTATCGAGTTGTGCACGCTGAAGCTCACGGCGTCCGAGCGGTAGCGGTCGTCCGACCACTCCACCGGGCGGCCCTCGCGGGTGGTCGTGACACGGCGGACGCGCAGCAGGGGGCTGGTGCGGCGGATGCCGAGGAGTTCGGCGTCCTGCGCGCTTGCCGCGACCGCGTCGATGACGTGCTCGCCGTAGGCGAAGACCAGGCCCGTGCTGTCGTACAGGAGTTGGGTGACGGACGGGGCGTACGGGTCGATCGCCTCGACGGCGGGTGAGATCCAGTCGGCGTACACGGTGCGCTCGACGAGGACCGGTTCGCCGTCCAGGCCGCGAACCCGCAGCACGTGCAACACCCGTGCGCCCTCACGGAGTTGGAGACGGGCCGCGTCCTGGGCGGTGGCGGGCAGGTACTCCTGGGCCACGACCTGGCCGGTGGCCTCGCGGCCCATCGCGCGGGCCCACTGGGCGAAGCTGCGCAGTTCGGCGAAGCTCTGGCTGCGGCGGCTGGCCAGGACCACCCGGCGGGCACCCTGACGGGAGCCGATCAGTCCCTCGGCGGTCAGCGCGGCCACGGCCTGGCGGACGGTGCCGCGCGAGACGCCGTAGTGGGCGGCGAGTTCCGTCTCGGCGGGCAGCCTGCTGCCGACCGTGTACTCCTCACGGTCGATCGCCCGCCGCAGCTCGTCGGCGATCTCCTCGTGTCGTGTCGCCACCGTATCCCTCCGAGTCAGCTGCTGTGCACAGCGTGACCAGCCTAATCGAGACGGGCCGGTGATCGCGCTTGCCCCGAACTGTGCAGGGAATGGGAGGTCACAATTTCGCCACTGTTTACGAACTGGTCACCACAGGCGGCCTTACTGAGGCCAACTTGTTCAGACAAGTTCTCAGCCTTGTGCGTCCTCCCCTGCGCCCCCTTCTGGAGTCACCGTGTCCCAGCCGAGAACAGCCGCCCTGGCCGGCTCCCTCGCCGTCGTAGCCGCACTCGCCCTGAGCGCCTGCGGCGCCGCTCCCGACAACGCGTCGACCACCGCCGACGGCAAGAACGCGGCCACCGCCACCTCGGCCGCCGACTTCGGCGGCCTCGACGCCCTGGTGAAGGCCGCAAAGAAGGAGGGCACGCTGCACGCGATCGCGCTGCCCCGCGACTGGGCCAACTACGGCGCCCTGATCGACGGCTTCAAGAAGAAGTACGGGATCAAGGTCGAGGTGGAGAACCCGGACGGCACCAGCCAGGACGAGATCAACGCCGTGACCTCCCGCAAGGGTCAGGACCGCGCCCCGGACGTCCTAGACCTCGGCAGCTCCTTCGCGCTGAGCGCCGCCCAGCAGGGCCTGCTCGCGCCGTACAAGGTGGCCTCGTACGGCGACCTCCCCGCCGGACAGAAGGACCCGCAGGCCCGCTGGTACAACGACTACGGCGGCTACATCTCCATCGGCTGCGACGCCAAGCGCGTCAAGACCTGCCCGACCACCTTCAAGGACCTGCTGAAGCCGCAGTACAAGGGGCAGGTCGCGCTCAACGGAAACCCCACCAAGTCGGGTTCGGCCTTCGGCGGCGTGTACGCGGCGGCGCTCGCGAACGGCGGCTCGTTCGACAACATCCAGCCCGGCCTGGACTTCTTCGCCAAGCTGAAGAAGAACGGCAACTACACGCCCGTCGAGTCGACTCCGGCCACCGTCGAGAAGGGCGAGACGCCGATCAGCATCGACTGGGACTACCTCAACGCCGGTTACGCCGACGAGTTCAAGTCCAAGGGCGTCGACTGGAAGGTGGCTGTCCCGTCCGACGGCCAGTTCTCGCAGTACTACTCGCAGGCCATCAACAAGGACTCCCCGCACCCCGCGGCCGCCCGCCTGTGGCAGGAGTACCTGTACAGCACCGAGGGCCAGAACCTGTGGCTCAAGGGCTATGCCCGTCCGGCGCTGATGACGACCATGGAGAAGGCCGGCACGCTCGACAAGACCGCCGCGGCCAAGCTGCCCGATGTCTCCGGTACGCCCTCCTTCCCGTCCGAGGCCCAGCAGAGCAAGGCCAAGACGGTCATCGCGCAGGGCTGGGCGAAGGCCGTCTCCGGATGACGGCCACCCTCACGGGCGTGGACGTGGCGCCGCCGCTCGCTTCGGTGAAGCGGCGGCGCCGGGTCCCCGGCTGGCTCGCCGTCGTCCCGCTCCTCGTGTTCGTCGCGGTCGCCTTCGGGGTGCCCGCGATCGCCATGCTGAACGGCGCCTTCAGCGTCAAGGACCAGGCCACCGGGGCCAGTTCGTACAGCACGGAGAACCTCACGGCCTCGCTGCAGGGCGCCTATCTGACCGCCCTGCTCGGCAGCGTCAAACTGTCCGCGGTCTCGGCCGGCATCGGAACGGTCCTCGGGCTGCCGCTCGCGCAGGTCGTGGTGACCTCCCGCTTCCGCGCGCTGCGCGAGGCCGTGCTCACCGCGTCCGGGGTGCTCGCCAACTTCGGTGGTGTCCCGCTGGCCTTCGCGTTCGTCGCCACCCTGGGCAACGCCGGTGTGCTGACCAAGCACCTGCACCTCACGGATCAGGGTTGGGACCTCTACAGCTTCTGGGGCCTGGTCATCGTCTACCTGTACTTCCTGATCCCGCTCATGGTCCTCACCATCACCCCCGCCCTGGAGGGCCTGCGCTCCCAGTGGCGCGAGGCCGCCCAGAACAACGGCGCCACCGCCCTGCAGTACTGGCGGCACGTCGCCCTGCCCGTGCTGCTGCCGTCGCTGCTCGGCGGGTTCGTGCTCCTCTTCGGCAGCGCGTTCGCCGCGTACGCCACCGCCGCGGCCATGGTGGGCAGTTCGGTCCCGCTCGTCACCCTGCAGATCGCCGACGCCATCTCCGGCAACGTGCTGGTCGGCCAGGAGAACGTGGCCCTCGCCCTCAGCCTCGACATGGTCCTGGTCGCAGGGCTCGTCATGGCCGTGTACCTGCCCCTGCAACGACGGAGCGCGCGATGGCTCGACGCCTGAACCCGTGGCGGTGGGTCGTCCTCGGCCTCGCCGCCCTGTACTTCCTCGTCCCGCTCGCCGCCTCCGTGGTCTTCACGGTCGACGTGCCGGGACAGGGCGTCACCTTCGACGCCTACAGCCAGATCGTCTCCACCGACGGCTTCACCTCCAGCCTGCTGCTCTCGCTGGAACTGGCGGCAGCCACGATCGCGATCGTGCTGCTGCTCATGGTGCCCGCCATGGTCGCGCTGCGGCTGGGCGCAGCCCGCCTCAGGCCGGTCGTGGAAGTGGTGTGCTCACTGCCGCTGGTCGTGCCGCCGATCGCGTTCGTCGCCGGGATCGCCACGGTGCTGAAGTGGGGCCCGGACTATCTGTCGCGCACCCCGCTGTTCGAGACGTTCGTGGCCATCCAGAACCAGAACTTCCCGTTCGTGCTCGTCCTCGCCTACGTTGTGATGGCGTTGCCGTTCGTGTACCGGGCGCTGGACTCCGGGCTGCGCGCCATCGACGTACGCACTCTCGTCGAAGCAGCCCGCAGCTGCGGGGCCGCCTGGCCGCAGGCGCTGGTGCGGGCCGTGCTGCCCAATCTGCGCGGGGCACTCCTGAACGCCTCGTTCCTCACGCTCGCGCTGGTGCTCGGCGAGTTCACCGTGGCCCAGCTGCTGGGCTTCCAGCCGTTCGCCGTGTGGATCTACAGCGTCGGCGGCTCGCAGGCCCAGCTGTCCGTCGCGGTGTCCGTGCTCAGCCTGCTCGTCACATGGGCCCTGCTCCTCACGCTCGCCGGCCTCGGCGGGCGGACCCGTACCGCTTCGTCCCGGGGATGAACCATGACCGCCACCACCCTTGAGAAGACAGCCGTCGACAAGGCCGCCGCGGTCGAGTTCCGCGGTCTGCGCCGCGAGTTCGGGGCGACCGTCGCCCTGGACGGGCTCGACCTGACCGTGCAGCCGGGAGAGTTCCTGGCGCTGCTGGGCCCTTCGGGCTGCGGCAAGACCACCGCGCTGCGCATGCTCGCCGGGTTCGAACACCCCGACTCCGGTGAGGTACTGATCGACGGCGAGGACGTCACCCGGGTGCCGGCCCACCGCCGGGACGCCGGGATGGTCTTCCAGTCCTACAGCCTCTTCCCGCATCTGAGCGCCCTCGACAACGTCGCCTTCGGGCTGCGCATGCGCAAGGTGCGTACGGCCGAACGCCGTTCCCGGGCGGCCGAGTTGCTGGAGCTGGTCGGCCTCGCCGACAAGGCAGACCGGTTTCCGCACCAGCTCTCCGGCGGCCAGCAGCAGCGCATCGCACTCGCCCGCGCGCTCGCGCTGCGGCCGCGTGTGCTGCTGCTGGACGAGCCGCTGTCCGCGCTGGACGCCAAGGTGCGCCTCACGCTGCGCGAGGAGATCCGGCGGCTGCAGCAGGAGCTCGGCATCACCACCCTGTTCGTGACGCACGATCAGGAAGAAGCCCTGTCCGTGGCCGACCGGGTCGCCGTGATGCGGGCCGGGCGGCTCGAACAGTGCGCGCAACCGGCCGAGTTGTACGGGCGTCCGGCCACCGCCTTCGTCGCCGAGTTCGTCGGCACGATGAGCCGCATCCCCGGGCACCTGTCCGGGACGACCGTGGACGTCCTGGGCCTGCGGCTGCCCGCCGAGGGGACCCTCCCCGCGGCGGCGGAGGTGGACGTGCTGGTGCGGCCCGAGGCTGTGCATGTCACCGCGGACGCCACCGGCGACGCCCGGGTGATCGCCACCGCGTTCCTCGGCGCCGCCACCCGCCTCACCGTACGCCTGGCCGACGGCACCGAGGTCAAGGCCGACCTGCCCACCCACGAGGCCGCCGCGCTGGGAGCCGGAGCGACCGTACGGGTCTCGCTGCCGAAGCGCCCGGTGCTGGTCGCCGAGCGGGCGGCGTGAGACGCCGGACACTCGCCCGCAGGACCTCCAGGACATCCCCCCACACGAAAGAAGAGACCGTGACCCAACCCCCGCTCCAGGCCGTCCTGTTCGACATGGACGGCACGCTCGTCGACACCGAGCGGCTGTGGTGGGAGGCGGTGCAGTACGTGGCCACGGGCCTCGGCCGGCCGCTCACCGAAGCCGACCAGCCGGAGGTGCTCGGCAGGCCGGTCGAGCACACCGCCGCCTGGCTGGGCGGGCTCACCGGCACACCGGATCTCGCCGACCGGCTGCACTGCGAGTTCGGCGACCGCGTGCGCACCGGTATCGTGCCGCGTCCCGGCGCGCTCGGCCTCCTCGACGCCCTGGCCCGCGAGGGCGTGCCCACCGCCCTGGTCACGGCCTCGTCCCGCTCGGTGGCCGACAGTGTCCTGGCCGTGCTGGGTGCCGACCGCTTCCATGTCTCCGTCACCGCGGACGACACCGAGCACACCAAGCCCGCCCCCGACCCGTACCTCGCGGCCAGCCGTGCCCTGGGCGTCGACCCGGCGCGCTGTGTGGCCGTCGAGGACACCCCGACGGGGGTCAGCTCCGCGGAGGCCGCCGGGTGCACGGTGCTGGCGGTGCCGTCGCTGGCGCCGATCGAGGCGGCTCCCGGACGGACGGTCGTGGCCAGCCTGGCGGAGGTGACCCCGGACCGGCTGCGGGCCCTGGTGGTTCCCCGGCTGCGGGTGCTGAGCTGGAACCTCTGGCTCGGCGGTGCACAGGTCGACGACCACCGCGCCAAACAGCTCAAGGTCATCCTGGAAACCGAGGCCGATGTCGTGGGCCTTCAGGAGACGGCCGGTACGGCGGCCCGGGAACTCGCCGACGCGCTGGGCTGGCACCACCACCAGGCCGGCGAGAACCTCGGCATCATCAGCCGCCATCCCATCACGGCCCGCCTCGGCGACCCCGACGTCGGCTTCTACGGAGCGGCCGGCGCCCGCATCCGCATCGGCCGCGCCCACGAGGTGGACGTGTGGACGGCGCATCTGCACTACACGCCGTACGGCCCGTACGAGGCGGCCTTCGACGGACTGGGACCGGCCGAGCTGATCGCCCATGAAGAGGTACGGCTGGCCCAGATGCGGGAGGCCCTGCGCCGGATCGCGGAGTCGGCGGACGAGACGACTCCCGTGATCCTGACCGGTGATTTCAACAGCCCCTCCCATCTGGACTGGCCCGACGTGACCTGGCCGGTGACGAGGGCCGCCGAGGAGGCCGGGCTGCGCGACTCCTACCGCGAGGCCCATCCCGATCCGGTCCGCGCACCGGGCCACACCTGGTCGCCGGTCCACACCCGCAACGAGGACGACGTCACCCGCCCGGAACCGCAGGACCGCATCGACTACGTCCTCCACAACGGCCAGGGCCTCGAAGTCGTCGACTCCCGCACCGTCGTCACCGGCGTCCCGCGCGCGTGGCCGGACGTCGCGGGCAACGACTGGCCCTCGGACCATGCGGCGGTCCTCACCACGTTCGCCCTCAACCAACGGGAGTGACGTATCGAGAGCCCTGTCGTTGCTCCGTCCGAGTGGTGTATTCCTGCCCGCAGTCGTAGCGTCGGAACGAGTCCTGGCGTCACAGCGTCATAGCGTCGGTAGGAGACGGCAGCGGGGAGCGGACATGCGCAGGCACACACTGGGTACGGCAGTCACGCTCTGTTTCGCGGCCTCGCTCGCGGCAGCCGCGAGCGCACCCTCCGAAGCCCGTCCGGCGTCCCCGCCGGCCTCGCCGACCGCACGGCAGCAGGCCAGGGTGCCCGTGCTCGTCGACTGTCTCTTTCACCCGGAAGTGCGCCCCACCGACTTCATCCTTGCCTGCGGTGACGGCAACAGCCGCCTGGCCGCGCTGCATTGGTCCCGGTGGGGCACCCACTCGGCAAAGGCCGAGGGCGTCAACGTCGTCAACGACTGCAAGCCGTACTGCGCCGCGGGCAGGTTCCACTCGTACCCGGTCGTCGTCCGGCTCGACCGGGCGCAACCCTGGAAGAAGCGCCCGCACCTGCAGCACTACAGCCGGATGACCCTCGAATACCCCGCCGCCAGGCCGGACACGTTCGCGCCCACGGTGACGTATCCCCTGTGGAACTGAGGTCAGTGCCGGTCGTCCAGCTCCGCGGGCGGCCGGCTCTGCGGGCTCTCTCCCGCGGTGAGGTGTTCCAGGACCTCGACCAGTTCCTGGCAGGCCTGTTCCACCGACCGCCTGGTGTTGAGCTGCTCGGTGATCACGGCTGACAGGAGCAGGGCGGTCAGCGCCATCGCGCCGTTGAACGCCTGGAGTTTGATCATCACTTCGACGCCGGTCAGCCGGGCGAAGGGCCCGACCTGGTCCGTCGCGGCGATGGTGGCCATGACGGAGGCGAAGAGAGCGCACAGCATGCTGCCCGCGAGCTGGAAGCGCAGAGCCGCCCAGATCAGGAGCGGGTAGACCAGGAAGAGCAGGCTCACCGAGCTCTGGGTGGCGAAGGGGACGAGGGCGCAGGTGATCAGGGCCAGGAGCACCGCCTCCTTCCACCGCAGCGCGCAGCGGGGCCTGCTCGCGCCGTACAGCGCCAGCAGGACCGGAGTGACGATCAGGACGCCCATCGCATCGCCGGCCCACCATGCCGACCAGACCAGCCAGAAGCCGTCCGTGGCGAGTTTGCCGGTCAGGACGAGCAGGCCGGCGCCGGCGGTCGCGCTGATCAGCGTGGCGGTGAGTGCGGCCAGGAACACCAGCGCGAAACCGTCCCGCAACCGGGCGAGGTCGGTGCGGAAGCCGACCTTGCGCAGCAGGTAGTACGCGCAGACGGGAGCGGCGGTGTTTCCCACGAGGGTGCCGATCACGGCCGGTTGGACGGAGCTGATGGACATGACGACGAGGAGCGCGCCGAGCGCGATGCCGGGCCAGATGCGCAGGCCGAACAGCAGCAGACAGGCCACCGCGACGCCGGTGGGCGGCCAGATGGGTGTGACGACGGCGCCCTCGACGACGAGCTGCCGCAGAAGTCCCAGCCGCCCGGCGGCGAAGTAGCAGGCGGCGACGGCCGCCGTCTGGAGGGCGTGGACCGCCGGTCGGCGCAGATCCTGGATACGCACCACAGCTGACATCAGACACCGGCGCCGACCGCTCGGCGAGGCGGGCGGCGCCGGGTCCGGCCCTATGGCTGAATGCCGGGACCGTCGTGGGTGACGACCAGGACGGCCGCGTCGTCCTCGTGGCCGACCCGCTCGGCGATCTTCATCACGCCGGCGGCGAGGACGTCGGCCTCCATGCCGGCCACTGCGGCGCTGCCCGCGAGCTGCACCACCCGGGCGAGGCCCTCGTCGACACTCAGCGAAGGTCCTTCCACCACACCGTCCGTGAGCAGGACGAACACACCGCCGGTGGTGAGCCGGTGACGGGTCACCGGGTACTGGACGCCTGCCGCGATGCCCAGGGGTGGTCCGCCCTCGTCCTCGGCGATGCCGCACTGTCCGTCGGCCGTGGCCCAGATGTGCGGGATGTGACCGGCCCGTGCGCTCTCCAGGACACCGGTGGCAGGGTCGAGCCGTATGAAGGTGCAGGTGGCGAAGAGGTCGGTGCCCAGGGACAGGAGCAGGTCGTTGGTGCGGGTGAGGAGTTCGCCGGGTTCGCCGGTGACGGAGGCGAGTGCGCGCAGGCCGACCCGGACCTGACCCATGAAGGCGGCCGCCTCGGTGTTGTGGCCCTGGACGTCGCCGATGGACAGCCCGATGCGGCCGTCGGGCATCGTGAAGGCGTCGTACCAGTCGCCGCCCACGTTGAGGCCCTGGCAGGCCGGTGCGTAGCGGACGGCCAGGTGGTAGCGGCAGGCGGCGGGCAGGTCGCGGGGCAGCATGCCGCGCTGCAGGGCGAGGGCCAGCTCCACCCGGGAGCGCTGCAGCTCCGCGAGTTCGCGTGCCTGGGCGGTCAGCGACCCCAGTCGGGCAAGCAATTCGTCGCCGTCCTCTGACGGGCGCTCGAGGGACATTGATCACTCCGGCGGGACCGTGGGCCATGGCCCTATCGAGGCAAATCCCCAGATTATTCGTTTAACGGGATGTTCGCGACATGACGGTCGGCGAAGTCCGCCGTGCGACTCCGCCGACCCGCCCTGCCACCGTCCGGCACCCCGGGCGTGGCGTCCGGATCAGCCGCCGAGGGCCGCCATGACCACGTCCTTGGCCTCCTCCTGCACCTGGCGCAGATGGTCGGGGCCGCGGAACGACTCGGCGTAGATCTTGTACACGTCCTCGGTGCCCGAGGGGCGGGCCGCGAACCAGGCGTTCTCGGTGGACACCTTGATGCCGCCGATGGCGGCGCCGTTGCCCGGGGCCTCGGTGAGCACCCCGGTGACCGCCTCCCCGGCCAGGGTGTCCGCGGTGACCTGCGCGGGTGAGAGCTTGGCGAGCAGTGCCTTCTCCTCGCGGGTCGCGGGGGCGTCGATGCGTGCGTAGGCGGGCTCGCCGAAGCGGGCGGTGAGGGCATCGTAGTGCTCCGAGGGGGTCTTCCCGGTGACCGCGATGATCTCGGAGGCGAGCAGCGCAAGGATGATGCCGTCCTTGTCGGTGGTCCACACCGAGCCGTCCCGGCGCAGGAACGACGCCCCGGCCGACTCCTCCCCGCCGAAGCCGATCGAGCCGCCGACCAGCCCGTCCACGAACCACTTGAACCCGACCGGCACTTCGACCAGGCGGCGTCCCAGGTCGGCGGCGACCCGGTCGATCATGCCGGAGGACACCAGGGTCTTGCCGATGCCCGCGTCGGCGGGCCACTCCTTGCGGTGGGCGTACAGGTAGGAGATGGCCGTGGCCAGGTAGTGGTTGGGGTTCATCAGGCCGGCGTCGGGGGTGACGATGCCGTGCCGGTCGGCGTCGGCGTCGTTGCCCGTGGCGACCTGGAAGCGGTCGCGCTGTTCGATCAGCGAGGCCATCGCGTAGGGCGAGGAGCAGTCCATACGGATCTTGCCGTCCCAGTCCAGCGTCATGAAGCGCCAGGTGGGGTCCGCGAGGGGGTTGACCACCGTCAGGTCGAGGCGGTGCTGTTCGGCGATCCGGCCCCAGTAGGCGACCGAGGCTCCGCCGAGCGGGTCGGCGCCGATGCGGACGCCCGCGGCGCGGACGGCGTCCAGGTCGAGTACGTGCGGCAGGTCGGCGACGTAGGCGCCAAGGAAGTCGTGGCGGCGGGTGGTTTCGGCGGCGAGCGCCCGGGTGTACGGGATGCGCCGTACGTCCTTCAGCCCGGCCGCGATGATCTCGTTGGCCCGGTCCTGGATCCAGGAGGTCGCCTCGGAGCCCGCGGGCCCGCCGCTGGGCGGGTTGTACTTGAAGCCGCCGTCGCCGGGCGGGTTGTGCGAGGGGGTGACGACCACGCCGTCGGCGAGGCCGGAGGTGCGGCCGCGGTTGTGGGTGAGGATGGCGTGCGAGACCGCGGGGGTGGGCGTGTAGCCGTCCGCGCTGTCGATGAGCACGGTCACCTCGTTGGCCGCGAACACCTCGAGGGCGGTGACCCGTGCGGGCTCGGACAGGGCGTGGGTGTCGGCGCCGAGGAAGAGCGGGCCGTCGGTGCCCTGCTCGGCGCGGTACTCGCAGATCGCCTGGCTGGTCGCGGCGATGTGGTCCTCGTTGAACGCGGTCGTCAGGGACGATCCGCGGTGCCCTGACGTGCCGAACGCCACCCGCTGCCCCGGGTCGGCCGGGTCCGGGTGCAGCGCGTAGTACGCGGTGACCAGCCGGGCGACGTCGACGAGGTCCTCGGGGCGTGCCGGGCTGCCCGCTCGCTCGTGCTGCATGTGCCCGCTCCTCCACATCGGTTGACCAGAACGCTTGCCGCCCCATCTTCCCCCGTCACGGCGGCGGCCAGCGAGAGCGGGTCAGCAACAGCTCGTACCGGGTGCCGGTCGCCGCCTCCGCCATCAGGGCGACGGCGATGTTGCCGGAGGGTGACGCGGTGCCGGGCCTCGGGCAGTTGTGGCAGCCGTTCGCCGATGGTCTCGTTCAGGCGCAGGGTGTGCCGGTCGGCCAGGCTCAGGGCCACGGGTCCGCTGAAGGCCTTCGCGGCGACACCCGCCCGTACGACCCGGGTGTGCCCGTCTTTGCGCAGCACGGCGATGACGCCGGGCGGTCCGCCGGGGGCGCGGACGAACTGCTCGAGCTGGTTCTGCAAGGCGCCTCGCCCTCAGTCGGGACCGGAGCGGCAAGGGACGAACCGAAGCAGAGCGAAAGGGCATCAGGTCTCCCGGAGCGGGCCGTAGTTGCAGGCCAAGCCTGTCCCCCGTGCCCCGGGTGAGGCTCTTCCGGCTGCTGCATACGGCCCAACGGCTCATCCGTCGGCCGGCACCACCTTGAGCACCTTTCCCTGGGGCGCGAGGACATATCCGGTGGCGTACGTGTCGGCGAGGCAGATCTCGAAGGCCTCGGGGTCGCCGTTGAACTCGTTCGGCGGCTGCAGGAGCAGATAGGGGAGCGGGCGGCTTGTCCCAGCGGTAGTTCTTCACTGTCCGGGCCGGTTGACCGACACGTACTCGGGGTGGACGGCGAGACCGCCGAAGGTGTCCCTGCCGGTCTTGTCCTCGATGGCCTTGAGCGCCGTGCGGATGCCGTCGGGGGTGAGCATGCCGGAGCCGTGGACGCCGACGCCTTGTTGCCGTCGTCCGGCCACGCCACCCAGGTGATGCCGCCCACCAGCGCGGCACCGGCCGCGACGGACCCGAGCGCGCCCGGCGCATGCGGCCCTGGCTGTCCGGGCGGCGCACGACGGCGGCGGTGTGTTCGTCTCCGCCTCCTCCGCGGCCATCAGCAGGTGCTCGACCGTCTCCCCGTCCGGCCGCGCCCCGGGATCATGCACCAGTACCGCGGCGAGTACGGGAGCCGGCGCCCCGGTGGCCAGGGTCGTTCCGCGTCGCAGCGGATGGTGGCCCTCGACGGCCACGTACAGCATCCTCGCGAGCGACCACAGGTCCGCCGCGGGCCCGCCGTCGCCGCCCGTCACGCGCTCCGGGGCCATGTAGTCGGCGGTGCCGATGATCGATCCGGTGGCGGTCAGCGCGGTGGAGTCCCGGATCGCGGCGATCCCGAAGTCGGTGAGGACGGGCCTGCCGTCGGTGCGCAGCAGCATGTCGGCGGGCGTCAGGTCGCGGTGCTGGACGCCCGCGGTGTGCGCGGCGCGCAGGGCTTCGAGCACGCCGCGGCCCAGGCGGGCGGCTTCGGCGGGCGTCATGGTGCGCGGGCCGGCCGGCCGGCGAGGGAGCCGCCCTCGACCAGTTCCATGACGATCCACGGGTAGGCGCCCTCGCCGCCGTCCACGATGTGATGGATCGTCACGACGTCCGGATGCTGCACCCGGGCCAGGGCGCGGCCCTCGCGCAGGACCCGTTCGCGCAGCCTCCGTGCGGGGTCCGGGTCGTACTCGGCGAGGTCCGGGTCGGCGGGCCGGACCTCTTTGACGGCCACGCTGCGGTGCAGCAGGTCGCGGGCGCGCCACACCGTGCCCATGCCGCCGCCACCGAGCCGGGACTCCAGCTCGACGCGGCCGTCGACAACCCGTCTGTCGGTGTCCCCGTCGTTCGTTGCGAGGAGCGTAAGGTACGCGAAATCCGCTACAGCATCCCTGCGGGTTTGCGTCAGTCGGCGGTTCCGACCAGCGCACGGACCTCGAACTCGTCGTATGTGTCCGGGACTTCGGGTCGGCTCAGGACGGTGCCGAGCCAGCCGAGGAGGAAGCCGGCCGGGATGGAGACGATGCCGGGGTTCTGCAGCGGGAACCAGGCGAAGTCGGCGTCCGGGTAGAGCGAGGCCGGGGTGGAGGAGACGACGGGTGAGAACACGACGAGCAGTACCGAGCACAGCAGGCCGCCGCAGAGGCCGAGCAGCGCGCCCGTCGGGGTGAAGCGCCGCCAGAACAGGGTGTAGACGAGGGTGGGCAGCAGGGCGGAGGCGGCGATGGCGAAGGCGAGGAAGGCCAGGGTGGCGGTGTTTGCGCCCCAGGACACGAGGGCGAGGAGCATGGCGAGGACGCCGATGACGGCCGCGGCGAGCCGGGCGACCAGGAGTTCCTCGGTCTGTTTGGCCCGTCCCTTGCGGATGACCTCGCCGTAGAGGTCGTGGGCGGCGGAGGAGGCCGCGGCGAGGGTGAGTCCGGCGGCCACCGCAAGCAGCGTGACGAAGGCCAGGCAGGACAGGAGGGCCGTGAGGATGCCGCCGCCGAGTGCGTGCGCGAGCAGCAGCACGGCCGCGTCGCCCTTGTGGTCCATGCGTGCGATCGTGTCCCGGCCGACGACGGCGGTGGCTCCCAGGCCGAGGACGCCGGCGGCCAGGCAGACGAGGCCCACCAGGCCCATCGCCCAGACGACCGAGTTGCGCAGCACGTTGGTGGAGCGGGGGGCGAGCAGCCGCATCATGACGTGCGGGAGGGCTGCGAGGCCCAGCACGATGGCCAGTTGCAGGCTGAGGAAGTCGAGTTTGCTGGTGGTGCTCGCGCCGTAGCGAAGTCCGGGCTCCAGGAAGCGTGTTCCCATGCCGCTGTGGTCGGCGGCCGCCGTCAGCAGGGCGTCGATGTCCCAATCGTAGTGGTGCAGCACCATCACGGCGGTGACGGTGACGCCCGAGATGAGCATCACGGCCTTGACGATCTGGATGAAGGTGGCTCCGGGCATGCCGCCGAGTGCCGCGTACACGACGACGATCGTGCCGATGACGACCACGCACAGGGTGCGGGTGGCCGCGCCGGGTTCGCCGGTGAACTGGGTCAACAGGGCGACGCTGCCGACGAGTTGGGCGACAAGGTAGAGAGTGGTGACGGCCAGGGTGCACAGGGACAGGGCGAGCCGGACCGGGCGCTGGCGGGCCGGCATGCGCAGGGCGATGGTGTCGCCGAGGGTGAACCGGCCCGCGTTGCGCAGGGGTTCGGCGATCAGCAGCAGGACCATCATCCAGGCCACCGCGGTGCCGCCGAGGTAGAGGAGTCCGTCGTATCCGGTGAGGGCGACCAGGCCGGTGCTGCCCAGGAGGGTGGCGGCGGAGAGGTAGTCGCCGCACATCGCCAGCCCGTTGCGCAGCGGCGACATGGTGCGGTTGCCGAGGTAGAACTCACCGATCTCGTCGCGCTGCGGAGCGGTCAGCAGCGCGGTGAACAGGGTGACGACGACCACTGAGAGGAAGAGCAGGAACGTCAGTTGCAGGCTGAAGCGGTCCACGACGACGGCCGCGGTCGTCACCATGTGCGGTATCCCTCGGTGGGCCGGGGAGAGGGTGACGGGGCGGGACGGCTCGCCTGTTCGGACTGCCGACGGTGGGCCTGAGTGCGGAAGCCGCGGGCGATCGGGTCGACCTGTGTGCGCATGCGCACGATGTGACGTCGCGCGATCAGGGCCATCACCACGAACTGGCCCAGCCCGAGGGCCAGTCCGAGGGTGAGGTGACCGTGCAGTGAGGTGTTCATGAGGCCGGGGGTGAAGCTCGACAGCAGGACATACAGCAGGAAGCCGCCGACGGCGAGGGCCGTCATCCGCACTCCGGATCGCCGGTGCGCACGGCGCAGCAGCTGGAATTCAGGGCTTTGCGATATCTCGCGTCGTTTCGCCTGCTCGACACTCACGCGGGCACACCTTCTCCACTTCCTGGTGCCGCACGCGCGCCGGGAAAGAATGCCGGAGTAGATCACCGTGCGGACTTTGTGGGGGGTTCGTGAATCCGGAATCGTCGCTTTGCGGATTCCTTCGGGCTCGCCATTGGGTGGGGTCGGGACCGGAAGCCGGAGTATTGCAGCGCGCCCGTTGAACTATCAACCGCACGGCGGGGTGGATTTTCCGTGCTGACTCATTCATGCGCCTGGTCTTGTGTTCCTGCGCACCGCACAGCCCACGAAGAGCAGGGCGCGCGAGAATAGTCCGTACCTTTTCCGGAGGAAGACTGTCTCAAATGCAGTGCACAACGACGGCCCGGGCGAGAGCGCTCGGGCCGTCTGTCGTCACCAGTGGGAGTCAGATGTCCGGCGTCATCCGAACATGCCCGGCTGGTAGTCGCCGGCGGGCTGCTGGACCATGACGTTGAAGCGGTTGTACATGTTGATCATGGCGATGGTGGCGACCAGGGCGGCGAGCTGGTCCTCGTCGAAGTGCTTGGCCGCGTTCGCCCAGGCCTCGTCCGTGACCCCGCCGGCCGCATCCGCTATGCGGGTGCCCTGCTCGGCCAGCTCCAGGGCGGCACGCTCGGCGTCGGTGAACACCTTGGCCTCCCGCCAGGCCGCGACGAGATGGAGACGCTGCGGGTCCTCCCCCGCGGCCAGGGCGTCCTTGGTGTGCATGTCGGTGCACATGCCGCAGCCGTTGATCTGGCTGGCGCGGAGCTTCACCAGCTCCTGCGTCGCGAGCGGCAGCGGCGACTCCGAGACGATCCTGCCCGCCGCGTTGAGGTGCCGGAAGAGCTTGGCCGCGACCGGGTTCTCGAACAGGTTGAGACGAGCTTCCATGGTGTGCTCCTGTGCCGTTGTCGGTGGTTACACCTCTTTGACGGCACGGCCCGGCAGGTTGTGACACACCCGAATGTGACCTGCGTCTCCCGCACTCACCCGGTGCTCAGTCGAGCAGTCCGGCGGCGAGCGTCGCGCCCAACTCCCAGCAGGCCTCGACGTCCGTTTTGACGGGTTCGCCGGTGACCGTGACGGGTTTCGCGGTGCGGCGCCACTTCAGGCCGGTGGTGATCGCCTCGACTCCGCGCACCGCGCCCGTGACATCGCTCCCGCCGTGCACGTAATAACTGAAGGGCCTGCCCTGCGTCGCGTCCAGGCACGGGTAGTAGATCTGGTCGAAGAAATGCTTGAGCGCTCCGGACATGTAGCCGATGTTGGCCGGGGTGCCGAGCAGGTAGGCGTCGGCCGCGAGCACGTCGGACGCCGTGGCCGCCAGCGCCGCCCGCCGCACGACCTCGACGCCCTCGATCTCGGGCGCGGTGGCTCCGGAGAGGACGGCCTCCAGCAGCGTCTGGCAGTTGGGCGAGGGCGTGTGATGCACGATCAGCAAGGTGGGCACACCCGCACCCTAGTGCCGCATCACGCGATGTTCGCCCTGGGGCCGACCGTCCCTTGCAGCGTCCAGCGGGTCCCAGCGGCCCTCGCATGCTGGATCGCTGGGCGCGTCCCGCCCTACGGTGGCGCCATGAGCGATCACCCGGAAGCGCCTGTCGCGCCCGTCGAGGCGTATGAACCTCCCTACTACGTGGCTGTCTTCACTACGGTGCGGACCCAGGACCAGAGCGGCTACAGCGAGACCAACGCACGCATGGAAGAACTGGTGAAGGACGTCCCTGGGTTCCTGGGGATGGACCACGCGCAGACACCCGGCGGCCTGGGCATCACTGTCGGGTACTTCCGTGACGCCGACGCACTCGCAAAGTGGCGGAGCAACGCCGAGCACCGCGCGGCGCAAAAGCGTGGGCAAGCGAGCTGGTACCGGAGCTACACGCTGCATGTGGCGAAAGTGGAGCGGAGCCACGGGTTCACGCGAGCGCAGGTCCCGCAGAGCCCGACGCCAGGCTGACCGACCGAAGTCGTTTTTCCTGGTCCGGCAGGCGCCGTCCCGCCCGGCTGTCCGGGTGGCAGAACGGGTGGGCGTCCGCGAGATCGATGACGCCGAGGGACAGCGCCTGCTGCGCATCATCCGCAGGGGCGCTCAGCACAGCACCCGCAGCGCTCCCGGCAGCACTCTGACCGTGACGGGCAGGACGGCCTCGACCTCGCCGTCGGCGCCGAAGGGCACATCGCGGTCGGCGGAGATGGTGATCTCCCTGCCGCGCAGGATGCGCACCTGCGGCCGGTTGATGTGGGCGCCCGTCTTGAGTTCGTTCATCATCGCGAAGAAGAGCCGTCGGGGCGCCTCGCTGATCATCACCACGTCCAGGAGGCCGTCGTCCACGCAGGCGTCGGGGGCGATGAGGCGGCCGGAGCCGTAGTAGCCGGAGTTGGCAGCCACCACCGTGTAGCCGGTGTGCCGGTATTCCTTGCCGTCGACAGTGACCCGGTAGTGGGCCGGCCGCCAGGTGGTGACCGCGCGGAGGCCGCCGGCGTAGTAGGAGGCCGCGCCCCGCAGGAGTTTCGCGTGGTTGGCATGGCGGTTGGCGAGGGCGTCGACGCCCGCGTACACGCTGCCGAGGGCGACGGTGCGGTCGTGGCCGGCGGACTCGACCTCGATGGTGTCCACGGCGCGCGGTTCGTGGTGGAGCAGAACCTCGGCCAACTCCGCGGGTTCCGTGGGGAGTTCGAGTGCCCGGGCGAAGTCGTTGCCGCGCCCGGCCGGGACCAGGCCGAGTACGGCTCCGGTGCCGCTGAGGGCGCCGCCGATGCCGCCGGCCATGCCGTCCCCGCCGACGGCGAGCACCACCCGGCCCTTTCTGCCCGCCTGCCGGGCCAGTTCCTGGGCGTGGGCCAGGCTGCGGCTGTACTCGGTCTGCAGCTCTGCGCCCGCCTCCCGCAGGAGCCTGGCCACGGCGAGCAGCGCGGCGGCCGAGGTGGATCCGCCCGCGGTGGGGTTGACGACGGCGGTGAACTGTCGCATCGGTGTGCCTCCGAGGGCGGACGGGTCGGTGCTGCCGGACAGGGGGTGGCGGTCAGTCGTCGAGGGGCAGAAGGATCCCGGGGTTGAGGAGTCCGGCCGGGTCCAGTCGCCGCTTCACGGCGCGCAGGGCCTCGACGGCCAGCGGGCCGGCCTCGCGGACGTACCAGTCCCGGTGGTCGGTGCCCACGCCGTGGTGGTGGGTGATGGTGCCGCCGGCGGCGAGGATCGCCTCGTTGGCGGCGCATTTGGCCCGGGTCCAGTGCGCGACGGGGTCCTCGCCCTGGGCGGAGACTACGGTGAAGTACAGCGAGGCGCCGTTCTCATAGACGTGCGAGATGTGGCACATGACCAGGGGTGGGGTGCCGGCCTCGGTGAGTGTGGTGGTGAGCGCGTCGCGTACGGCGGAGTACAGCTCGGGGACGCGGGACCAGAAGGTCGCCGTCTCGAGCGTCTCGGCGAAAGCGCCCGCGTCGAGCAGGGCGTCGCGCAGATACGGGGCCGAGTAGCGGCCGTGCGCCCAGCGTTCGCCGGGCTCCTCACCGAGCGGCGTGCCACCGCACTCGCGCAGCACGGCGGCCGCGCGCTCCCGGCGGTACGCGACGTCGTCCTCCATGCCCTCGTAGCCGGCGATCGCCGTGCATCCGGCGGCCGCCTGACCGTCGGAGGACCCGATCGCGTCCGGCTGGGCGAGACCGATCAGGGTCTCGGTCTCGTCGGACAGGCGCAGCACGGTCGGGCGCGGCCCGTCCTGGGCGAGGTGGCGAAGTGCGGCCGCGCCTTCCTCGAAGGAGGCGAAGCGCCAGCCTTCGTAGACCCGGGTCTGCGGGACGGGGCGGACGCGGACCGTCACGGATGTGATCACGCCGAACGCTCCCTCCGAGCCGAGGACGAGCTGGCGCAGGTCGGGTCCGGCCGCGGAGCGCGGGGCGCGACCCGTGTCGATGGTGCCTTCGGGGGTGGCCAGGGTGAGGCCGAGCACCATCTCGTCGAAGCGGCCGTAGCCTGCCGAGGCCTGGCCGCTGGAGCGGGTGGCGGCGAAACCTCCGATGGTGGCCCACTCGTAGGACTGCGGGAAGTGGCCGAGGGTGAAGCCGTGTTCGGCGAGCAGCGCCTCGGCCTGCGGGGCGCGCAGGCCCGGTTGCAGGGTGGCGGTGCGGGAGACGGGGTCGAGGGCGAGCAGGCCGTCCATGCGCCGCAGGTCCAGGGCTGCGAAGGTGCTCCGCTGCCCGGGGGCGAGTCCGCCGACGACGGAGGTGCCGCCGCCGAACGGGACGAGGGCCAGGCCGTGTTCGGCACATGTGCGCAGAATGGCGAGCACCTCGTCGTGGCCGGCCGGGAGCAGCACCGCCGCCGGGGTGTCCTCGACGTCGCCCTCCCGGATGCGCAGCAGATCGGGGGTGGACTTGCCGCGGGTGTGCCGGATGCGGGTCTCCGCGTCGGTGCGCACGTACTCCTCGCCGCCCACGGCCGCCGCGAGAGCCTGGTGCACCGCAGGCTCCAACTGCCCTTCCGGCACGGCGATGTCCGCCAGGCCGACCGGCCCGGCGCTGCACGGCTTGACGCCGAGCAGGTCGCGCAACAGCCCGATCACCGTGTCGGGCAGCGGCGTCGCCCTGGCCGGGTCGCCCCAGCCACTCCACAGCATGTCCATGACTGTCGTCCTCACCGGTCGATTCGAGCGATTCCGTTCGAGCTGTTCCGTCCTCCGACGACCCCGCAGGGCGTCGAGGCGTTACACTGTGACACATGACGCCTATTCGTCACAACGGCTCGGACAGTGATGCGGTGCTCGACGCGGTGCGGGACTGCGTGCTGGCCGTCGGGGTCCGCCGTACGACACTCACCGACGTGGCCCGCCGCGCGGGCGTCTCCCGGATGACGCTGTACCGGCGCTGGCCCGATGTGCGCACGCTGGTCGGAGACCTGATGACCCGGGAGTGGGTCGACGTGGCCACGCGGGCGATACCCGAGCGCAGACCGCAGGCGGACGCGCGCAGCCTGCTCGTGGAGGGACTGGTGGCGGGAGTCGAGTCCTTCCGCGCCCATCCCCTCTTCCGGAAGATCGTCGACGTCGATCCCGAGCTGCTCCTGCCCTATGTGCTGGACCGTCGCGGCGCCAGCCAGATCGCGCTCCTGGACCTGCTGGTCGACGGCCTGAAGCAAGGGCACGCCGACGGGTCGGTCCGCGTCTGCCATCCCGAGCGTCAGGCCCGCTCCCTGCTGCTGATCGTCCAGTCCTTCACCCTGTCCCTGCGGACCATGACCGACGAGGACGACGCCGAGCTGTCCTCGGCGGCCTTCCTCGCGGAGCTGCGCTCCATCCTGGAGAGGACCCTCACACCATGAGCCCCGGCCCTTCCACCCCCGGATCTTCCCTGTCCGCCGCCCGTCGCTCGCGCGAACTGGCCGAGACCGTCGGCGGCGCCGCCGTGGACGTCCTCGTCGTCGGGCTCGGCGCCACCGGCGCCGGAGCCGCCCTGGACGCCGCGGCGCGCGGCCTGAGCGTCGCCGCGGTCGACGCCCACGACCTGGCCTTCGGCACCTCCCGCTGGAGCAGCAAGCTCATCCACGGCGGGCTGCGCTATCTCGCCTCCGGCCAGCTCGACGTCGCCCACGAGAGCGCGGTCGAGCGGGGCGTGCTGATGGAGCGCACGGCACCCCACCTGGTCCGCGCGCAGCCGTTCGTCCTGCCCCTGACCCCGCTGGTATCCCGCGGTCAGGCGGCGCTCGCCCGGGCCGGCTTCCGGGCCGGCGACACCCTGCGCCTGACGGCCCGCACCGCCCGGGCCACCCTGCCCGCGCCGCGCCGGCTCACCGCCTCGGAGACCCGTTGCCTGGCCCCCGCCCTGCGCCCCGCCGGGCTGCGCGGCGGCCTGCTGTCCTGGGACGGCCGCCTCGTCGACGACGCCCGTCTGGTGACCGCCGTCGCCCGCACCGCGGCCGCCCACGGGGCAAGGATCCTGACCCGCGTCAGGGCACTGGAACTGACCGCCTCCGGCGCCCGCGTCCGCGACGAACTCACCGGCGAGGAGGGCGAGATCAGGGCCCGCGCGGTGATCAACGCCTCCGGTGTCTGGGCGGGCGGCCTGGTGGACGGCATCCGCATCCGCCCCTCCCGCGGCACCCACCTGGTCCTGCGCTCGGACCACCTCGGCCCGCTCCCGGCCGGCCTGCACATCCCCATCCCCGGGGAGACGAACCGCTTCGTCCTCGTCCTGCCTCAGGACGACGACCGCGTCTACGTCGGCCTCACCGACGAACCCGTCGAGGGCGACATCCCCGACGTCCCCGAGGCGCCCGAGACCGACATCGGCTTCCTCCTCGACGTCCTGGGCTCGGTCCTCGACATCCCGGTCAGGCGCGAGGACGTCGTCGGGGCCTTCGCGGGACTGCGCCCCCTGCTGGACACCGCACCGCAGGCCGGGTCCGGCACCGTGGCCAGGACCGCCGACATCTCCCGCCGGCACGCGGTGCTCACCTCCTCCGAGGGCGTCATCACCGTGGTCGGCGGCAAGCTCACCACCTACCGGCGCATGGCCGAGGACGCCGTGGACGCCGCCGTCGCCGTCCGCCGCCTCCCCGCCGGCCCCTCCCCCACGGCCTCCCTCCCGCTCGTCGGCGCCGGATCCCCCCGGACGCTCGACGCGGTGCAGGCACCTCGCCATCTGGTACGGCGCTACGGCACCGAGGCACCGGCCGTCCTCGCACTCGGCGCGGACGACCGCCGGCTGGGCGAGCGGGTGCTGCCGGGCCATCCGGTCACCTCCGCCGAACTGCTGTGGGCGGTGCGCCACGAGGGCGCCCTCGACGAGTCCGACGTCCTCGACCGCCGCACCCGGATCGGCATGGTGCCGGCAGACCGCGCCGCGGCGCTGGACACCGCGCGCGAACTGCTCGGCGAGGCCTTGTCCCGAAAGGGATGAGAGCCCGCGGCTGCCCGCCGGTCCGCTCGGCCCGGCGGCGTCGGCTCGGCCACACCGGCTCGGCGCGCAAAATGTCACATGTACGCTTATGCTCCATTTGCGTGACACATACCTTCGACGAGCTGGTCGAGAAACAGCGCGCAGCCGACGAGGCGCACCTCCGGGTCGAGAGGCTGCAGCACTCGTACGGCCCGGTGACCCAGCCCGGTGGCTGGAGTGGACAGCAGGCCGACACCTACGAGACCGCCCGCCGCGCCTGGCGCGACCTGGCCCGCGAGGCGCGGACGTCGGTCACCGAGTATGCGAAGGAGTCCGGCAAGTCCCGCAACGAGGTCGAGGCGGAGGTCGAACAGGCAGTGCGGCAGTCCGAGCAGAGGAGCTGACCGGCCGCCGCCTGCTATGATCTTGCGAGTTTCCGGAACCCCAACGCTCACGCTCCGCGGCCGCGGACGTCGTGGGCCGCCATCGGAGCGGCCGGTTCCGTCTCGAAACGCCCCGCGCTTCATCTGACACCCCATCAGCACCCTGCTGATGGGGTGTCACGCGTTTTACGCCCGGTTCCTGTTGAAGGCGCCGGACGACACCTCATCGAAAGGGCACACCGACCGCGATGACCTCCCTGCCCCGCAAGGACATATGCGACCCAACACCCGAAGCACCGGACATCCCGCTGCGCCGATTCCCCGACTTCCGCTGGTTCTGGCTCTCTCGCGTGGTCTCCGGGCTCGGATCCGCCCTCACCACGGTGGCACTGCCCGTGCTGACCTTCCAGGAGACCGGCTCGCCGCTGATGGTCTCGCTGGTGGCGGCCTCGGCGACCCTGCCCTACGTGGTCTTCGGACTGATCGCGGGCACACTGGCGGACCGGACCGACCGGCGCCGCCTGATGATCCTCACGGACTGGCTCAACGCCGCCTGCATCGCCTCCGTACCGGCCGCCTCCGCCCTGGGCATCCTGACCGGTGGGCAGGTTCTTGTCGTGGCCTTCGCCTCGGCCGCCCTCGGCCTCTTCTTCGACGCGGGGGTGTACGGCTTCGTCCCCGACATCGTCGGCAAGGACAAGCTCACCGAGGCCAACAGCGCCGTCTACGGAGCGCAGACCGTCGTACGCATCGCCGGAAACGCGGTGGCGGGAGGTCTGATCGTCCTGTTCCGCCCGGCCGGCACGCTGGCGCTGGACGCCCTGTCCTTCGCCGCCTCCGCCCTGCTCCTCAAGGCGGTCACGTACAACTCCCCGTCCGACGAGCCGGCGGTGCAGCGGCCGGGGTTCAGGGAGTCCGTCCGGGAAGGACTCCGTTTCCTCCGCCACCACTCGACGCTGCGCCTGATGACCGTGGTCGGCACCCTGCAGTCCTTCTCCGGCGGGGCCATCGTCGGCCAGCTCGTCGTCTTCGCCGACCGCGTGCTGGGCATCCACGGGTCCGACGGGCGGATCGGCCTGCTGTACATGGCGTGGAGTGCCGGAGGCATCGGCGGATCCTTCCTGCTGCCCCGGCTGCGGCGCCGTTTCGAGGCGTTCCCCCTTCTTCTGGGGGTGCTTCCCGCCGGGGCCCTGCTCGGCCTGGTGGTCGTCCTCAGCTCGGACTGGCGGGTCACGCTGGTCGCCCTGGCCGTGTGGGGGTCGGCCTACCTCGTCGTCCTGGTGAACACGATGACCTACTCCCAGGAAGTGACACCGCCGGAGCTGCAGGGCCGGGTCAACACCACACGCCGGATGCTCTCCTCGGGCCTGGGTGTTCCGCTCGGCGCCCTGGTGGCCGGCACCCTCACCGTGCGGGTGGGCGTCCAGGCCGGGATGTCGACGGCCGTCGTGTCGATTGCGCTGGCGGCCCTGCTGGCCTGGGGTGTCCAGGTGCGCAGGCGGGTCCGCTCCTAGCACCGCTGCCGCGTCCGTCCGGTGCCGGGCGGATGGAGTACGGGCAGGGGCCGCCGCCGATCCGGCGGCGGCCCCTGCCGCTCGTACCACTGCGCAGCGCCCCCAGGCGTCAGCGCAGGTAGTTGCGCCGTGTACGGGTGAGCAGGAACAGCCCTGCGAGCAGCAGCACGGTGCCGATCGTGGCGGGCCACAACGTCGTGCCGGTCTCGGCCAGCGCGCCGCTCCGGGCCGCCTGCGGTTCCGTCTGGCTGCCGGGGGCGGGAACGTTCCCGCCCGTGGCCTGGGGCTGGGCGGAGTTGCCACCCGCGGTGGAGCCGTTCGCCGGGGCGGCCGCGGCGCTCCGGGAGGCCTTGGACGTTGCGTAGACCCTCGGTTGCGACGTGCTGGAGATCGTGGGCCTGCCGTCGTCGGCGGGCTGTCCGGTCTCCGGAGCGGTGGTCGTGGGCTGCCCGTTCCGGTCGCCGGATCCGCTGCCGGAGTTCCCCTTGCCGGACCCGTCCCCCGAGTTGCCGTTGTGGTCGCCGGCGGGCGGCGTGATCGGGTCGTCTGTGGGCTGGGCGGTCGGCTCCTGGGTGGGCTGGTCGGTGGCCGTCGGCTGGTCGGCGGCGGTGGGCTGGTCGGTGGCCGTCGGCTGGTCGGTGGGCTGCCCGCTGGGCTGGTCCGTCGGCTTCTCGGTCGGCTGCTGGGTCGCTCCCCCGCCCGAACCCGGGTCCTCGCCGGTGCCCGCACCGCACTCACGGCCGCCGTTGATGCAGGACACGACCTCCTTCATGAGGCCCTCGTCGAAGACGTTGATGAAGTCGCCGTGGTCGGTGACCGGCTTGTGCAGCTGCTCGGGGAAGGAGTCCACCGCGAACAGCGGGGTCGTACGTCCGCCGTCCTGCAGGCTCGGCGCCTTCACGTCGTAGACAATGCGCTGCACCAGCTGCGGGATGGCCTTGAAGCCGTTCGCGCAGTTGCCGGAGGCGTCGGCGAACGCCACGTGGGTGCGGTGGTTGGCGCTGTCGATGTTGCGGCCGTCCCAGCAGCTCTGGAACCGGAAGGTGCGGACCACGTCGCTGCCCTGCGGGCACAGCGGGTACTTGTCCTTCAGCTGCCGGTCCTCGAACCCGGTGCAGCTCCAGGAGGCGTTGGCGTTGGCCGGTCCGTTCACGAACGCCTTGGCGTCGCCGGTGATGATGCGCAGCAGGCGGGGCATCTCCGTGACCTGGCTGCGCGGGCTGCCGATGAACGTCATCGTGACCTGCTTGGGCGTCACGATCTGGCCCGCGTTGCCCTCGATGCCGCCGCCGGGCGAGTTCGCGTCCTTGTCCTGGCTGCCGTTCTGCAACCGCAGCACCGGCCAGTAGTAGGTGGACTTGTCGCCCGGGTTCTCACAGCTGGTCTGGGCGTTCGCTAGGTCGGCGTCGCTGGCGAAGGCGTTGTTGGACTGGTTGCCGACGTAGTCGTGGAAGTGGTGGGCGCCGTTGGTGACGCCAGGGGCGACGATCACGTTGTCGGAGTTGCGCAGGCCGTTCGCGTTCACACCGCAGCTGGTGGTGAAGGTGCCCTTGGAGACGAAGGACCTGAGGTCCGGCGCCGGGGCGTTGGGCTGAACCGAGTTGATGTCCTGGTAGTCCCCGGCGACCGGCCCGTTGCCGGCCTGGCCTCCGTTGCCGGTCTGCTGACCGCCGCCGTTCTGCTGGCCGCCGTTCTGCTGGTCTCCCTGCCCCTGCTGCCCGCCGCCTTGCGAACCCTGGCCGCCGTTCTGGTCGTTCCAGGTGCGCATCGAGCAGTCCGCCATGGAGCCGAGCCCGTCGGGACGCCTGCCGGCCTGGTCCATGGCGTTGCCGATGCGGTCGAGGGACTCGCTCCGCCTCTCCTTCAGCGGCTTCATGACCTGGTCGTCGGTGTAGCCGCTGTCCTGGCGCTGTTCCGGCGTCGCCGCCTGCAGCCGCTGGTACGCCTCCGCTATCTGCTGGTCCATCGAGGCGAGTTCCTTGTCGACCTCGCCCCGCGCCTGCTCCGGCACCTGCGTCAGCTTGCTGCCGACGTCAGGGCAGTCGATCGTGCCGGCCGCGGCACTGCGCGTCTGCGCGTCCGTGCCCGAACCTCCGTCCGTCGCGGAGGCGTAGACATTGACCGCCACCAGCCCGCCCCCGCCCAGCATCAGCGCGAATGCCGCAAAGGTTGCGCGGCGCGGGCCTGTTGGGCGTCTGCGCGAATTGCGTCCCACGAGAGTTCTCCTACGGATCACGGCGGTCAGGCATGGAAATCCCTCGCCACATACGGACGGCGGAACCGGCATGTTCAAGTGCCCCACAGATTCATACGAACCTCTCAGAAAGCGCGTGCCCCCACATCCCCACACGTGGCGCAAACCGGGACAGCACGGCACAGTGGAAGCATGGTCGGGCAGGACTTCGACGTGTGGAGTGCCGGGGACGCGTACCAGCGGTACATGGGGCGCTGGAGCCGGCTGGTGGCCGACGAGTTCGTGGCCTGGCCGGCGTGTGCGCCCGGATCTCGGTGGCTGGACGTCGGCTGCGGTTCGGGGGCGTTGACGTCGGCCGTGGCGCGCCGGTGCCGGCCCCGGACGCTGCTCGGGGTGGAGCGGTCCGCCGGGTTCGTGGCCGCGGCCCGCGCGCACGGGTCTCCTCCCGCCCTCTTCGCCAGGGCCGACGCCCAGGCCCTTCCGTGGGCGACGCCGCGGTGGACGTGACCGTCAGCGGGCTGGTCCTCAACTTCCTTGCCGAGCCGGGTGCCGCGGTCGCCGAAGCCGCGCGCGTGGTGACGCCGGGCGGGCTGGCCGCCGCGTATATGTGGGACTACGCCGAAGGCATGGGGTTCTACGGCGCCTCTGGGACGCCGTGACCGTCGTCGACCCCACGTCGGCGGCCGGGTTGGACCAGGGCCGCCGGTTCCCGCTGTGCCGGCCGGACCCACTGCAGCGGCTGTGGAACGAGGCCGCACTGGTCGACGTGGAGATGGCACCCCTCGAAATCTCCACCCACTCGACTTCGCCGACCTGTGGGGTCCGTTCCTGTCCGGGCAGGGCTCTGTCCCCGGTTACGTAGCCTCGCTCGCACCGGCGGCCAGGGAACGACTGCAGACAGCGCTCCGGGAGCAGGTGCCGACCCGGGCGGACGGCTCGATCCAGCTCCGGGCACGCGCCTGGGGCGTGCGGGGCCGTAGAGCAGGAGGCCTCGACAGCTGACGCTCGGCCGTGAGACCGCTCTTCGCCGCGCGGCTCAGCGATCCGCACGCGGTGGCCCTGCGGAACCCCGATGAAGCCATGCCACGGCGGCGGATCGGCAACGTGCGCAACGCGCGTTCAGGCACGGGAAACGGCGGACGGCCTGTCCACAGTTGTCCCACCCCGGTCGGCCGCGAACCGCCCCGCGCTCCCCCACCGGCCTCCTACGCCTCCAGCCAGAACCCCGTACGGGTCAGCCAGAGACCGAGCAATGCCGTGTCGCCTCGGGTCTCGGCTGCCGGAGCGGGGCGCCGGTAGAGGAACAGCAGCAGGTCAGTGACCGGTCCGCGTACGGTCGTGGCGGCCGCCGCGCGACCGCTGTGCCACACGGGCCGGTCGCCGCCGAGGTCGACGTGCCACTGCCTGGCGCCGGTCGCCTCGAACTGCAGCGTACGACCGGGGCCGAGGAGGCCGGGGGCTCCCGGCCGGGGCTCGTACGCCTCGGGGACCGTCGCGAACTCCATCCACTCCTGCACCGCGTCCACGGCCAGATCGTCGTCGAGCGTGAATGCGGCGCCCGTCGCCAGCGCGGCATCGGCACGGTGCACGACGGTCTCGTGCGTCATCCTCCTGGCCCAGAAGAAGGATGTGTTGCGATCGTGGGCCGGCGTCCACACCCGCGCATCGGGGCCGGCATCGCGCAGGGTGGCACCGAGTTGCGCGGCTCCCTCGGCGAGCCAGTCGTCCAGTGCGCCGTCGTCCAGTTGGGCGTATGCGGCCGGGTCGTCGACGGGGTCACCGGGAACGGGTTCGACGGCTCGCGTCCTGACCACCTCCTCCGCCCAGCGGTGATCCCCACCCACGTGCCGCAGCAGTCGGCCGAGGTCCCAGCCGGGGCAAGTGGGCACCGGGGTGCTGGTGTTCACTCCTTTCACCAGCGCTCTGAGCAGGTCGGTCTGGTTGACGATTTCGCGACAGCAGCGGTCGAAGGTCAGCGAAGTCATCCGCTCATGATGGGCGAACCGGCCCCCCGCCGCACTCGGGTTCCATGTGCCCATTCACTGCAATCCGCAGTGGGACGGCAGACGCCCGCTCACCGGTGGCGTCGACCAGCAGAGCCGACGCCTACAGCAGCCCGGCCGTGCAGCAGCGCACGGTGGACGCGCTCAAGACCGTGAAGGCGAACAATCCGGGTCTGAAGGTGTACGTCACCATCGGCACCGACCAGAGCGGGCCCGACACCGGCCTGATCGAACGGGCGGCTGCCTCCCGGCTGTCGGTGGACGCACGGGCCATCATGCCGGTCGACTTCGGCGGCGCCGGCAAGAACATGGGAACGCTGGCCCTGAAGGCGGCCGAGGGCCTCAAGTCCGCGCTCGAGAGCGCCTACGGCTACGGCGACGACCAGGCCTACCGGTCCATGGGCATCTCCTCCATGAACGGGATCACGGACCAGAACGAGAAGGTCACCGTCGCCGACTTCCGCACCGTCCTCGGCTACGCCCGGCAGCACCACCTGGCCCGGCTCACCTTCTGGTCCGCCAACCGCGACCGCCCCTGCACCGGCGGCGGCGCGGACAGTTGCTCCGGCGTCTCTCAGCAGACCTGGGACTACACGCGCGTCCTCGCCCGGTACACCGGCTGAACTCCCCTGCACCCGTGCGGAAGAACCGCCCAGGTGGCCGATTCGTCAACCACCCCTGACCAGAGGGGAGTTCATCCGTTGCACGCCATCCGAACCGCCGCCCAACGCACGGGGGTCGGGCGCTGCATGCGGGGCGGCGGCGCCTGGACGGGCTTCCACGTCTGCGCGTTCACCACCGACGCCAAGAGCCGGCCCTGGTACCACCAGCAGTTTCTCGGCAGCGGCAACTTCAAGTCCAACACCTGGGGGCCGACGACCGCGGTCCTGCGCATCGAGGACCCTGCGAACCCGTCGACGAGGAACCTGCCGGCCACAACGCGACAGACCACGCCACCAACACCACCCTGCCGTCGACGTTCACGAGCGAGACGCAGAACCGCTTCCTGCTCGATGGGCTGAAGTAGCCGGTCAGTACCGCGAGTTCACACCTGCACGCGCACTCCTGAGCCGGTGCGCGATGGGCCCCGACCGCCGTGTGGGTGCGGTCAGGGTCCTGCACCATGCCACGCCCACGGGCATCGAGCCCGAACCGCACTGGCGTTCCCTACGATGACCCGGTGACGAGTGACACCCCCACACGGGCCGACGTCGACGAGGACGCCCGCGCGACCGCCGCGCCCGAGGCGACCGCCTGGGCGCAGCGGCTGCGGCGGTTCGGGTACGCGGCAGCTCCCCGGACCGACGTCCGTGCCCGGCTGGTGCCGCCATTTCCCGAACCGGCCACCGGAGTCTGGGAGTTGGTGGGCCTCGGCCCTCGAACGGCCCACCGCCTCGCACACTCCATGGGCTGGCTGGGACCGGTGCTCGTCGCCGTGCTGGCGGGCGCGCTCCGGTTCTGGCGGCTGGGAGAGCCCCGGGCCGTCGTCTTCGACGAGACGTACTACGCCAAGGACGCCTGGGCGATGCTTCGGCTGGGCTACGAGGGCAGCTGGCCGGACCGCAAGATCGCCGACCCGCAGATCCTGGCACACCCCCAGGTGATCCCGCTCTCCGACACGGGCAGCTTCGTCGCGCATCCGCCGATGGGCAAGTGGGTGATCGCCCTCGGCGAGGGGGTGTTCGGACTCGACCCGTTCGGCTGGCGGTTCATGACGGCGGCGCTGGGCACCTTGTCGGTGCTCATGCTGTGCCGAACGGGGCGGCGGCTGTTCCGTTCGACGCTGCTCGGCTGTCTCGCCGGTGCGCTGCTGGCGGTGGACGGTCTGCACCTCGTGATGAGCCGCACCGCCCTGCTCGACCTCATAGTGATGTTCTTCGCGCTGGCGGCCTTCGGCTGTCTGCTGGTCGACCGGGACAAGGCGCGGACCCGGCTGGCCGCGGCCCTGCCCGTCGGTGACGACGGCTTCGCGCGTCCCGACGCGTACACCGGTGAACAGGTCGGAACGGGCGTGCGTCCGTGGCGGCTCGCGGCCGGTGTCCTGCTGGGGCTGGCCGCCGCGAGCAAGTGGAACGGCCTCTACTTCCTCGTCTTCTTCACCGCTCTGACTCTCCTGTGGGACGTCGGCTCCCGCCGCGTGGCCGGGGCGGGCCACCCGTACCGGGCGGTGCTGCGCAAGGATCTCGGCTGGTCGGTGATCTCCCTGGTGCCGGTCGCCGTAGTGACGTATCTGGCGACCTGGACCGGATGGTTCCTGTCCGACAACGGCTACAACCGGCACTGGGCGGACGGGCGCGGCGGCACCTGGTCCTGGATTCCGGCTCCGCTGCGCAGCCTGTGGCACTACGAACACGCGGTCTACCAGTTCAACATCGGCCTCCACGCCCCGCACCGCTACCAGTCCAACCCGTGGGGCTGGCTGGTCCAGGGGCGCCCCGTGGCGTTCTACTACCAGTCGCCGAAGGCCGGGCAGCAGGGCTGTCACACCGCCACCGGCTGCTCGCAGGAGATCCTGGGCCTTGGCACCCCGCTGCTGTGGTGGGCGGCCTGCGGCGCGCTGCTCTACCTTCTGTTCCGATGGGCGCTGCGCCGCGACTGGCGCGCGGGCGCCGTCCTGTGCGCGGTCGGCGCCGGATACCTTCCCTGGTTCAACTACCAGGACCGTACGGTCTTCTCCTTCTACGCCGTCGTGTTCGTGCCCTACCTGTGTCTGGCCGTGGCCATGATGGTCGGCGCCCTCCTGGGGCCGTCGGGGGCCGACGAGCGGCGGCGGCTGGTCGGTGCGGTGAGCGCGGGAGTGCTGGTGCTGCTCATCGCCTGGAACTTCATCTACTTCTATCCGCTCTACACGGGTACGACGATCCCGTACGGCGACTGGCGGGCCCGGATGTGGCTCGACACCTGGATATGAAGCCGTAGTTGACGCTCCCGGCCGTCACAGGGTGTCCGACTCCCCTGTCGAGCGCCCGAGATAGGTGACCGGTCCCGGGTCCGGAACGTCGATGCGGTGGAAGCCCAACCGGTCGTAGAAGGCTCTGGCCGACGTGTTGGCCGTGACCATGGAGAGGTGTACGGCGGCGACGCCCCGGTCGTGCAGGGCCCGCAGGAAGGTACGCATCAGCTTTCGGCCGTACCCCTGGCCCTGCCATGCGGGGAGCAGGTCGATGTGCAGATGGGCGGGGTAGGCGGCGACCTCGCGGACGATCATCCGTTCCGGGTGGTGCAGGAGCGGGATCATCTGCTCGTCCGGGGTCCTCGGCGGTCCTGCGGGCTCCGGGTGACGGTCGGCGACCAGCGGCAGCCACTTGGTGCGGAAGGCTTCGACGAAGCGGGGTGTGTCCGCGGTGCCGAGGACGTAGCCGACCGCCCGGCCGCGCCCGTCGTCCAGAACGAAGGCCAGTTCCGGCTCCAGCACGACGTAGGGCGCCGCGAAGATCGCAGGGAAAATGGTGGGGTCCGCATAGACGGAACGGCTGTCCTGTCCGTTGTGCGCGGTACGGATGCAGATGTCGTCGAGGGCTTCACGATCCTCGGAACGGTAGGGGCGGATGGCGGGCGTCGCGGTCATCGCAGCATCCTGCACAACTGGGAGCGCTCCCACAAGCTGCGCCGCCAGTCGCTGAGGCCTTCGAGCGCCCCGACGGCCCATGGTGCACGGCGAGATGATGACGTCCGGGGCCCGGGAGCCGGCGCCGACGGGCGGGCCCTGGATGTACTCGTCCGGTGTGCCCGCGGTCGGCGGGGCCACTTCGCCCAACAGGCCGCCGGTCTCGTCGTGGCTGAGGATGAAGGCGGTCTTGCGCCGGACTTTCCCGTTCGACGCGATCACCCGAAGGCGCCGTCGGGGTGCGGATGCACACCGCGTTCATGCAGGTCGGAGCCAGCTGCGCGTTCTCTGAGCGGCGAACTGTCGTCCGGCGGTACGGCGCCGGCGCGACGTTGTTCGCGGCGTCCGGCCGGCAGAGGACGGAGCGCTCGTTGTCGCGCCGGAGGAGTGCGCGTCGCCGAAGCCACGGACGCCGAGCACATCGTCATGCCGATGTCGGCGAACCGTTTCTTGGGCGGCCCGGCGGCGACGGTCTGCACGCCGGGAAATGGCGGGCCGACCCGCGCGCGAGGGGCCACCCGACCGACCCGTCAGCCTGCCGAGTCCGCATGGAACTCCATGGCCAGGACATCGGGTTCGACCGTGATGACGGCCTGGGCACGCGGTGGACGGGAGATCACCTTGAACCGGGGCCAGGCCTGGAGGACGGTCGCAAGGATGATCTGGAGCTCGACCCACGCGAAGTTCTCCCCGATGCACTTGCGGCGGCCGTCGCCGAAGGCGAGGAAGGACCCCCGGGTGCCCGCACCACCGTCCGCCTCCCAACGGTCCGGGTCGAAGCTGTCCGGGTCGTGGAAATAGGCGGAGTCGTGCTGGTGCAGATAGGGACTCCACATGACGTCGGCGCCCTCGGGTATGAGGTGTCCGCCGAGGACGATGTCGCGGGCGGCGGACCGCATCACCATCCAGATCACGCCGTACTTCCTGATGGCCTCCCGCAGAACGCGTTGGGCGTACGGGAGTCGGTCGAGGTCGTCGTAGCGCAGCGGTCGGTCTCCGCACACCGAGGCCAGTTCCTCACGAAGGCGTCGTTCGACAGCGGGGTTGCCGGCGATCTCGTACAGCGCCCAGGCGAGGGTGGTACCGGTGGTCTCGATCGAGCCGGCCAGGAGGGTGATGGTCTCGTCCTGGAGTTGCCGGCGTCCGAGTTGGTCCTCGGCGCCGATCAAGGTCTCGAACAGACCGCTCTGCCGCCGGCGCGCCTCGGCCGCGTACGGGCACGCCTCAGCACCGGGCGCACCGTCCGCCGAAGCCGATCCCGGTTCGGCGACGTCGGTGTGATGATCGATGGCCTGGTCGATGAGGGCGCGCAGGCGGGCGACACGGTCGGCGTGCGCGCGGTTGGCGGGCAGCGGCAGCCGCGTGATCCAGGGCGGAAGAATGACCTGCCGCATCGTTCCTTTCATGATCTCGGGCATGAGGGCGGTGAACTCACCCTCCAGGTGTGCGGGCAGACCGGTGCCGAACACGGCGACGAGGAACGTGGAGAGGGTGATCGCGTTCATGTCGGCGAGCACGTCGCGCGGTTCGGCCGCGGGCCAGGCACCGACCGTCGTCCGGACCTGGTCGATCATGGCGTTGCCGCGCTCCGCGATGTGCGCCTTGTTGAACATGGGCTGCATCAGGCGGCGGTTGCGCAGATGAGTGTCACCGTCGGCGACGGTCGCGATTCCGTCACCGAGGAAGACCCGCAGCGCGTCGTTGTACTTGCCGCCCTTGGTGAAGTGGGCGGCGTCGGTCACCAGGACACGTCGGGTCAGTGCGGGGTCCGTGATCACGTAGGCGGGTGTGGGGCCGATGCGTATGCGCACCACACTGCCGTGTTCGCGCAGCGAGGTGATGAACGGCAGCGGGTCGCGGGCGAGGCGGAGTCCGTGCCCGATCAGGGGCAGCCCGCCGGGGGCCGTGGGTGTGGGGATGGGTGCCGGGGTGAGGGCGCTCATCGGTGATCACTCCTCGTGGGGGTGGAGACAAACGCCCGAATGCATGCCCATTACACCTTCGCCCGATGCACCGGATCGGAGATCTTCACGTCACATCCCGGTATGTCCGGCGTTTCCCTCCGCCCAGGTGCGCCACGCGCCCGAAGTGGCGCATTCTTGCTGTGTCGCCCGCTGGACGGCGTACGGACGAGGTAGGGCCGATGACTCGCGCGGAGTACGCACACCGGACGCCCGGGCAGCTGGCCGCACTGCTGATCGACGCCTCGACGCAGGCGATCGGCGCGGCCGGCGGGCACTCGGGAGGGGTCTATCTGCGCTCCGGCACGCCCGGGCTGCTGCGGCTGGCGGTGCTCGCGGGGCTGCCCGGCCCGCTGTTCCGGCCCTGGTGGCGGCTGCATGTGGACCGGCCGTTCCCGGTGGCCGACGCGTTCCGGCTGGGCGTGCAGGTGGTCCTGCCGAACGCGGCGGAGACGATGCGCCGCTATCCCCAGTTCGCGGCAGGCCTGCCGTTCCAGTTCGGATCCATGCACGTACCGATCGGCTGCGGGTCGACGACCTTCGGTGTGCTGACCGTGCTGCGGCACTCCACCACGGACGCCACCGAGCTGCTCCACCACCGCGATCGCGTGGTGCGGCTGGCTGAGGACCTGGGCACGGCCCTGTGGCGACTGGAGGACGGCGGCAGGTCGTCGGTCGCCTGGGACGGGGAGCCGGTGTGCGTACGGCCACCGGGCACGCGCCCGCCCGCGGGGCGTGCCGGGGGTTTCGCCTGGGATCCGGTGACGGACGTCGTGACCGTGGACGAACGCCTGCCCGCCCTGCTGGGAATGCCGATCGACGCGTTCGCCACGTCCGTGGAGGCGCTCGCGGACGCCGTGGCCCCGGCCGAGACCCAGCGGGTCCTGGCCGCGCTGCGGGAGACGGCCGCGGGCAGACCGCCGCCCTTGCCGCTGTACGTGCGCGCCGAGGACGGTGCTCTGCGCCTGGTGGAGCTGTGGAGCCCGTACGCGGCGCCCGCCCCGCCCGGCACTCCGTCCGGCACGCATCCGGTCCGTGGTTTCATCGTCGATCCCGGTCCCGGCGCGGCGGCCGACGCCGCCGCCGACCTGCTGCCCGACGGGGTGCTCTGCCTGGACCGGCTGGGGCTGGTCCTCTACGCCAACCCGCGCGCCGGGCAGCTGCTGCACTGCTCCCGGACGCAGCTGCTCAGCCGTCCCCTGTGGGAGGGCGTGCCATGGCTGAACCAGCCCGCCTTCGAGGACCATCTGCGTAGCGCGCTGCTGTCCCCGGACCCGGTGCGCTTCCATGTCGCGCGGCCCGCCACGGACGGCGCGCCGGACGAGGATCCGTCGTACGAGGGCGCCTGGCTCGATGTCTGTGTCTATCCCGGTCCGGACGCGCTGACCTGCACGTTCCGCCCGGCGAACCGGGTGGCGGACGCGGCCGCCGACCTCACGCGGGACCCGGCCGCCGCCTCCTCGCCCGGGGTCCCGTCGATGGCTCCGCTGTACCGCCCCATCGCGCTCGCCATCGCGCTGACGGAGGCTGTCACCGCACGGCAGGTGGCAGCCGTGGTCATGCGGGAACTGCTGCCCGCGTTCGGCGGCCGCCGCCTCGCCATCTATCTGCTGCAGGACCGACACCTGTATCTGGCCTGGGAGAACGGCTTCCCCAAAGGCTTCCTCAGCCCCTTCGAGGGCGTGGGCCTGGACGCCCATCTGCCCGGGGTCGAGACGCTGACCAGCGGCAGGCCGATCTTCTTCGACTCGATGGAGCAGCTGGCCGCCGCCTACCCGGGCATCCCGCTGGACGCGGACGAAGGGGCCCGCGCCTTCCTGCCGCTGATCGCCTCCGGGCGTCCGGTGGGCTCCTGCATCCTGGGCTTCGACGGTTCGCGCAGCTTCAGCACCGTGGAGCGCACGGCACTCACCGCGCTCGCCGGGCTGATCGCGCACGCGATGGAGAAGGCCAAGCGCTACGAGAGCGAGGCGGCGCTCGCCCGCGGACTGCAGCAGGCCCTGCTCCCCCGCCGGCTCTCGGCGCACCCGCTGGTGGAGACCACCGGCCGCTATCTGCCCGGCACGCAGGGCATGGAGGTGGGCGGCGACTGGTACGACGTCGTGGAGGCGGGGGACGGTCTGGCGCTGGTCATCGGCGATGTACAGGGGCACGGCGTGCAGGCGGCGGCCACCATGGGGCAACTGCGCAGTGCGGTAAGGGCGTTCGCGCTCGGTGACCGGCCGCCCGACGAGGTGATGAGCGGCACCAACCATCTGCTGATCGACCTCGACCCCGGACAGTTCGCGAGTTGCTGCTACATCCGGCTGGACCCGGCCTCGGGCCTGGCGCGGGCGGCCCGCGCGGGGCATCCGCCGCCGCTGCTACGTCACCCGGACGGCCACACCGAGGTGCTGGATCTGCCCGGTGGCGTGGTGCTCGGCGTGGATCCGCACGCCCAGTACCCCGTCGCCGAGCTGCGCATCGAGCCCGGCGCCGTCCTGGCGCTGTACACGGACGGGCTGGTCGAGAGGCCAGGTGTCGACATCGACGAGGGCATCACCGCTCTGCGGGTGGCCCTGGCGAAGGTCGGCGCGCCTGCCGTCCGGCCGGGCCGCCGTCTGCTGGCCGGGGTCGCCGACCGCCTCACCGCGACGGCCCGGCACTCCGCGGACCGTCCCGACGACATCGCGCTGCTTCTCGCCACGCGCCGTGCGGCGCACGGGAACCAGCAGTAAAAGCGTCCACCGTCCGTGACATCGACGCTCTGACAGGGGGCGATCTCCGTCACCCGCTGTGACGCCTCTCGCCTCACGCGGCCCGGCAGTGTAGACATGGGCACATGGTCCGACTTCCGGACCGTTCCGGGACCCGGTCGCACCGCCGTCCCGGCGGTCCCCGTGCCCGCCGCGCGACCGATCGCGCCCAGGCTGCGCACGGGCGGCACCCGGCGCGGACGCCGCGCAGTGCGCCCACCCATCCAAGTGGACACCCGCGCGAGCCGGAACCGGGCCGCATCAGCGCCTTGCGGTCGGCGCTGACCGGGCGCAGCATCGCCCGGCAGGTGTTCGTCCTGCAGGTCGTGATCGTGCTGCTGCTGGTGGTCGCCGCGGTGGTGGCGCTGTATCTGCAGGTCCGGCGGGACAGCACTCAGGAGGCCCGCAACCGGTCGGTCGCCGTCGCCCAGGCGTTCGCCAATGCGCCGGGCACCCGCGAGGCGCTCGACAGCCCCCATCCCACGAAGATCCTGCAGCCGCGGGCGGAGGCCGCCCGCAAGGCGACCGGCGTGGACTTCATCGTCGTCATGAACACCGACGGCATCCGCTACACCCACCCCAAACCGAACCGCATCGGCAAGAAGTTCGTCGGGACCATCCAGCCCGCGCTGGCCGGCGGGACGGTGGTCGAGGAGATCAACGGGACGATCGGACGGCTGGTCCAGGCCGTCGTGCCGATCAAGGACCCCCACGGCAAGGTCGTGGGGCTGGTCTCGGCGGGCATCACGACCGCGACCGTGGGCGGCACCGCCGACCGGCAGCTGCCCCTCGTCCTGTTCGCCGCGGCCGGGGGACTCGCCCTGGCCACCGCGGGCACCGCGCTGGTGAGCAGACGGCTGCTGCGCCAGACGCACGGTCTGGGCCCGCACGAGATGACCCGTATGTACGAGCACCACGACGCGGTGCTGCACGCCGTGCGCGAGGGCGTGCTCATCGTCAGCGGCGAGGGCCGGCTGCTGCTCGCCAACGACGAGGCGCACCGTCTGCTCGACCTGCCCGCGGACGCCGAGGGCAGGCATGCCCTCGAGCTGGGCCTCGCCCCGGACACGGCCGAGCTGCTGGCCTCCGGGCGCGTCGCCACCGACGAGGTGCACCTGGTCAAGGACCGGCTCCTTGCGGTCAACCAGCGGCCCACGGACGTCCAGGGCGGCCCTCCGGGCAGCGTCGCCACGCTGCGCGACTCGACCGAGCTGCGTGCCCTTTCCGGCCGCGCGGAGACGGCACGGGAACGCCTCAACATGCTGTACGACGCCGGAGTGGGCATCGGCACCAGTTTGGATGTCGTCCGTACCGCGGAGGAGCTGGCGGAGCTCGCCGTGCCGCGGTTCGCCGATTTCGCCACGGTCGATCTGTTCGACGCGGTGCTGGGCGGGGGCCAGCCGGAGGCGGCGGCCTCCTTGCGCCGTACCGCGTCGAGCGGGATCCGTGAGGACGCCCCGCTGTACAAGGTGGGCCGGCAGATCAAGTTCGTCGACTCCTCGCCGCCTGCCCGCAGCCTGCACTCCGGGCAGGCCGTGCTGGAGCCGGACCTCGGCGCGGCGCCGGGCTGGCACGCGCAGGATCTGGAGCGCACCGCGCAGGTCGTCGAGTACGGCATCCACTCGCTGATCACCGTGCCGCTGCGGGCCGGCTCGCTGGTGCTCGGGGTGGTCAGCTTCTGGCGCTCGGAGAAGCCCGAGCCCTTCGACGCGGACGAACTGGCCCTCGCGGAGGAGCTGGTGGCCCGCGCCGCGGTCTCCATCGACAACGCCCGCCGCTACACGCGTGAGCACAGCATGGCCGTGACCCTGCAGCGCAGCCTGCTGCCCCGCCGCCTGCCCGAGCAGACCGCGCTGGAAATCGCCTACCGGTACCTGCCGGCGCAGGCCGGGGTCGGCGGGGACTGGTTCGACGTACTGCCGCTGTCGGGGGCCCGGGTCGCCCTCGTGGTGGGCGACGTCGTCGGGCACGGGCTGCACGCGGCGGCCACCATGGGGCGGCTGCGCACGGCGGTCCACAACTTCTCCGCCCTGGACCTGCCGCCCGACGAACTCCTCGCGCTGCTCGACGAGTTGGTCGGCCGCATCGACCAGGACGAGACGGCGGACAGCGGCAACGCCCCGGTCACCGGCGCCACCTGTCTGTACGCGATCTACGACCCGGTGTCGCGCAAGTGCACCATCGCCCGGGCGGGCCATCCGCCGCCGGCCCTCATCCGGCCCGACGGCGAGGTGGAGTTCCCCGACGTGCCCGCCGGTCCTCCGCTCGGCCTCGGCGGACTGCCGTTCGAGACGGCCGACCTCGTGCTGGAGGAGGGCAGCCGTCTCGTCCTCTACACGGACGGGCTGGTCGAGGACCGGGAGCGGGACATCGACGAGGGTCTCGCGCTCCTGCGGGGTGCGCTGGAGCGCGCGGGTGAGTCGCCGGAGGACACCTGCCGGGTGGTGCTCGAATCACAGCTGCCGGCCCGGCCGAGCGACGACGTGGCCCTGATCGTGGCCCGTACCCGGGCACTGGACGCCGACCGGATCGCCGACTGGCAGGTGCGCAACCACCCGGCGGCCGTCGGCGAGGTACGGGCCGCCGTCAGCCGCAGGCTCACCGGGTGGGGGCTCGAAGATCTGACCTTCGCCACGGAGCTCATCCTGAGCGAGCTGGTCACCAACGCGATCCGCTACGGCGCCGACCCCATCCATGTGCGCGTGCTGTTCGACCGCACCCTGATCTGTGAGGTCTTCGACAGCAGCAGCACATCGCCGCACCTCCGGTACGCGGCGATGACGGACGAGGGGGGCCGCGGACTGTTCCTGGTGGCCCAACTCGCCGATCGCTGGGGCACCCGGTACACCCCCGAGGGCAAGGTCATCTGGGCGGAACTGCCGCTGCCCTGACTCACCTCCTTTTGGTCCGTACCTGGTTCGTACGTCCCTACGAACTTCTGCCGCGACGGGTGTGCGTCACGCCGCCGCTCTGATAGGAAACCTTCCTATCAGTGTCAGGTACGGCCAACTCCCCACCCCCCACCACCACTTGGAGCCCCCGTGACGCACCCCTCCAGCGACCCTGTACGTCCAGCCCGCATCGCACGCCGCAGCGTCCTCGTGGCGGCCGGCGCATCCCTGGCCGCAGCACCCTTCCTGCGGCCCTCCCTCGCCTCGGCCGCCCCGTCCGCGGCGGGCTGCGTGGGCCTCGACGACCCGGCGAAGAAGGAGATCGCCATGAAGCTGGTGTCGAGCGCGGAGAACTCCTCGCTCGACTGGAAGGCGCAGTACAAGTACATCGAGGACATCGGCGACGGCCGCGGCTACACCGCCGGGATCATCGGCTTCTGCTCCGGCACCGGCGACATGCTCGACCTCGTCCAGCTCTACACCGACCGCAAGCCCGGCAACGTCCTTGCCAAATACCTCCCGGCGCTGCGCGCGGTGAACGGCTCCGACTCGCACGAGGGCCTGGACCCGAACTTCCCCCGCGACTGGCGCAAGGCGGCCCAGGACACCGCGTTCCAGCAGGCGCAGAACGACGAGCGCGACCGCGTGTACTTCAACCCGGCCGTCCAGCAGGGCAAGGCGGACCGGATCGGGACGCTCGGGCAGTTCGCGTACTACGACGCCATCGTCATGCACGGCGACGGCGACGACCCCACCAGCTTCCGCAACATACGCAAGCGCGCCCTGAACAAGGCCAAGCCGCCGGCGCAGGGCGGCGACGAGGTGGCCTACCTGAACGCCTTCCTGGACGCCCGGGTGTGGGCCATGAAGCAGGAGGAGGCGCACAGCGACACCAGCCGGGTCGACACCGAGCAGCGGGTCTTCCTGCGCAACGGCAACCTGTGTCTCGACACCCCGCTGAACTGGAAGGTCTACGGGGACAGTTACCACATCGGCTGACCGGTGCGCCGGGCTGCCGTACCGCCCCGGCGCGGTA
>NZ_JBFBBE010000067.1:0-52483 GCF_040682555.1 Streptomyces sp. NPDC051172 | reverse complement strand
ATGTTCGGCAGGGCCAGCCTCGATCTCCTACGCAAACGCGTCCTACTCGCACGGTGAGTCTGAACTATCCGGATCACAAGATCGTCGACAGAACCACGTCCTTCACGACCTGTGCGTCGCGCTTATCGCCTGGCACAACGACACCACCTCATACAACAAGGAACTGTTCCGCGAGCAGCACTTCGGCTACCCCGAAGCCATGAACCTGGTGCCCGTCCTCGCCCGCCACCACGGCTGCACCCCCCAGCAGGCCCTGCGCGAGGCGACGCTGATGCACGACCGGGCCATGCACCAACTCCACCACCTCGCCCAGCGCATCACCGAAGGCGAATACCCCAGGCTCGCCCGTTACGCCCGCGCCCTGACTGACTGGGTCGCCGGCAGCTTGCACTGGCACCTCACCAGCGGCCGCTACAACGACCCCAACAACCCCGGCCAGGCGGTGGCCCCCCGCATTCAGATGCCCGCCATCGTCACCCGGCCCGCCGACCCCGCACACCTCGGCCAGCGCCTCACCACACCGGTCGCCGCCTGGTGGTGGAACACCTGACCCACACGCACATCGCACACCGGCACGGCCACAGCCCCGCGGCGCCCGGCGCCGTTCACATCTCGCCCAGCGCTCCATCAGGAGAATCAATGACCTTCACCACCTCCCGGACCTCGGACACCCCCGCGGCCCCACCCCTGCTGCCCGGTGCGCTGCCCCTGGTCGGGCACGCCCTGCGCCTCCTCAACGACCCGGCAGGGTTCCTCACCGCCGCACCCGCCCACGGGCCCCTTTCCCACGTCCGGCTGGGCCCGCTGACCGCCACCCTCGTCAGCGACCCCGCTCTCACCCGGGAAGTCCTCCTCGACGACGCCCTCTACGACAAGGGCGGACCCCTCTACGACCGCATCGCCGACGTCATGGGCAACGGCATGCTCGCCTGCCCCCACTCCCGCCACCGACAGCAACGGCGCCTGCTCCAACCCGTCTTCCACAAAGACCGGCTGCCCGCCCACCTCGACCTCATGGCCGCCGAAATCACCCACGGCATCGACCAGTGGCAGCCGGACCGCACCCTGGACATGGCCGCCCAGGCCCAGACCCTGACCGCCCGCGCGATCGTCGCCACCCTCTTCGACGGCACCCTGGACCCCGCCACCGTCACCACCATGGTCCAGGACATGTCCGCGATCACCGCCGGCATCTACACCCACGCTCTGCTCCCCGCCGCGTACACCCGCCTGCCCCTGCCCGCGAACCGCCGCTACGCCCGCGCCCAGAGGAACCTGCGCACCACCCTGGGCCGCATCATCACCGAACACCGCTCCCGCACCACCGACCACGGCGCCTTCCTCAGCCTCCTGACCGAACCCGGTCCTGACGGCCACACCCTGTCCGACAGGGACGTCAGCGACCAGGTCATCACCTTCTTCATCGCCGGAATGGAAACCACGGGCAACGCCCTTGCCTGGGCCGCACACCACCTCGCCCAGGACCCCGCCCTCCAACAACACGTGCACGCCGAAGCCGCGGCCGTACCCCCGGGCCCCCTCACTCATACTCACCTGCCCGCCCTGGAACTCGCCGGCCGCGTGATCACCGAAGCCCTGCGGCACTACCCGCCCGTCTGGCTCCTGACCCGTACCGTCACCCGCCACACCACCCTCGGCAGCCACCCCCTGAACGCCGGAGACACCCTCGTCATCAGCGCCTACCTCGTCCAACACCTCCCCTCAGCCCACCCGAGCCCCCACCGCTTCGACCCCGACCGCTGGGCGCCCCCGCACCCCACACCCCCCGTTCCCGGCTCCCTCATCCCTTTCGGTCTGGGAGCCCGCAAGTGCATCGGCGACGCCCTCGGCATCGGCGAACTCACGCTGGCCCTCGCAGCCCTCACCCGCCGCTGGCAGCTCACACCCGCCACCGCCGCACGCGTCCGCTACGAAAGGGACATTGTCATCCGCCCCCGCAACCTCCACCTCCACCTCCAGCCGCGCCACCGAAGGACCTGACCCCGCGCCCACGAACAACCCGACGCCCGAGGTAGGCGGCGGAGTCATGCCCCGGGCCGGATCCACATCAACCCGTCCGTAATGACCGTCCCTCACGTCGATCGTGGGAAACAATCGAGCTGGCCAAGGGTCTGTACGGTCATCGGTGATTCGCACCAGAAGTGACACCTGCTGACAGGCATGAACGACGGTCCGGTACTGCGTAGCCGTGGGCGACGTCGCGGCGTTGACCATTTCCACGAAGAGGTGCGACAACCGGTTGAGTCCCGGGTAGTGAACCAAGATCAAATTGGTCGGGACTTCCTGGGCCCCAACTACTCACACAGCATCAGAGGGGCGACTGCCCGGCATCCGTCGGTCGGGCAGCCGCCCTTAGTATCGGATCGCGCTCAGTGGATCCGTACGGCGCGTTCGCACCTGAACTGTGCGGCAGAGCGCGAACATTTGACGGTGTGGCCAGGACATCGCGAAGCCGCTCGATCTCCACCCTCTGAGCGGCGATCTGCGACAGAGCCCGCTCCCTGAAGTCAGTGAGTCCATCGACCTGCGTGGCACGCACGGCGAGGCGTTCCTTCAGCCCGGAGACCTGTTCCTTGAGGCGCTCGATCTGTGCCGCCCGCGGGTCCGGAACCACGCCCGTGTCCCGCAGCTCGGTCAACCGGCGCTCGAACTCCTCCGCCAGGTGTTGGTAGGGGCCGGGCCGCGGCGAGAATGGCTCCAGGCCATCATCGAGGCCGCACAGGCCGGCCTGCGCCCGTCGCCGGAGACCATGAATCTCGCCGAATACGGCGAAGCGAACATGGACCTCGCCCTGCGCGGCCTGCAGTTGAAAACGCTGGCCCCCTACCTGTCGGGGTGGCGGATGCGCGTGGTCCCGCCCTGGGCCACCTAGCGGTGCGGATGATCACCAATGGTGTCGTCGACCGCACCGTGCAGAACTGGATCGCCGACGAGCACAGCCGCTCCACAGTGAAGAACACCATCGCCGTCCTGGTCCGCGTCATGGAGCAGGCAGTCCGCGACGGCATCATCAAGGTCAACCCCGCCCGGGTGACCGGCTGGCAGAAGCTCTACAAGCAGGCCGAGGACGAACTCCTCGACCCACGGGCGCTGGCCCCTGCCCGACTGGGAGACCCTCCTCACGCTGGCCGACGCGCTCGTAGCCGCCTCCCACGACCAATACCGCGGCCGGGGAGACGTCGTCGTCTTCGCCGCATGCACCGCCGCACGAATCGGCGAGGTCTCAGGCTGCCGCGTCGGAGACATCGACACCACCCAGTGGATCTGGACCGTGCGGCGCCAGACCACACCCGCGCCCGGCGGACTGACCGACAAGGGCACCAAGGGCAAGCGCGCCCGCAAGGTTCCCATCGTCGAGGAGATCCGCCCCCTCGTCGCCCAGCGCGTCCTGTCCGCCGGACCCAATCCCGACGCCCGCCTGTTCACCGGCCCGCGCGGCGGACGCATCTCCACCGCCGTCCTGCGCGACGCCACCCACTGGGACGACGTGGTCACCAAGCTCGGCTACGAGCACCTGCGCCGCCACGACCTCCGGCACACCGGACTGACCTGGTTCGCCGACGTCGGAGTCCAGGTCCACGTCCTGCGGCGCATCGCCGGCCACGGATCCCTGACCACCACCCAGCGCTACCTGCACCCGGACGTACACAAGATCACGGCCGCCGGAGCAGCGCTCTCCGCACACCTCAGCGTGCTGCGCGCACGGCGCTCACTGCCGAGCCCGATCGTCGTGACCCGCTGACCTGGTCAAGAGCGCCGGTCCCCAACTGGTCCCCAAGAATGATCAAGGGCCGGTTCCGGATGCCTCCGAAACCGGCCCTGACCTGCGACTGTCTCCAGTCGGGACGACAGGATTTGAACCTGCGACCCCTTGACCCCCAGTCAAGTGCGCTACCAAGCTGCGCCACGTCCCGGTGCGCTTGCCGCGGTGAACCGCGTGATCGCGCGAACAGCACTTTACCCCACGTGCGGGGTGGTGCCGAAGCGGGCCGGGGGCGCGGGACAATCGGGCGTATGGGCAGTACGGGACGCAGGAGCAGCGCGTCGCCGGGCCGGGTGGCCGGGGCGCGGGACCGGGACGGCGAGGGGCGGGCGCGCAATGCCCGGCCGCGGGACGGGCTCGGGCGGCCGCTGCCGTACGGCGCGGACGGAGTGGCCCGGCAGCCCGAGGGCGTGGTGCGCCCCCCGGAGCAGAGCGTCGCCGAGGCGCAGGAGCTGCTGGACGCCGGCAAGCCCTTCCATGCGCATGAAGTGTTCGAGGATGCGTGGAAGTCGGGGCCGGAGGAGGAGCGGGAGCTGTGGCGGGGGCTGGCCCAGGTTGCCGTGGGGCTCACGCATGCCGCTCGGGGGAATGTCACCGGTGGCGCCCGGCTGCTGCGGCGGGGTGCCGGGGCCGTGGAGCAGTGGGCGGCGGAATCGGGGCGGCAGCGGCCGTACGGGATGGACCTCGTGGGGCTGGTCGGCTGGGGGCGTGAGCTGGCGGACGACGTGGAGGGCGGAGGCGGGGCCATCGACGCCGGGGCGCGGGCGCCGCGGTTGCGCGGGCGGCTCTCGTAGGGCCAGGTGGAGGCTGCGGCCGTCCGTACCCGCTCGGTAGGGATGCGGTGTACGGACTGTCAGTGGTGTGCGGCAGACTCGGGGTGTGCGAAAGATTCATGTCATCGGTATCGGCGCGGGCGACCCCGACCAGCTCACCCTGCAGGCGGTCAGGGCGCTGCGCAGCACGGACGTGTTCTTCATTCTCGAGAAGGGCGAGGTGAAGGACGACCTCACCCGCCTGCGCCGGGACATGCTCGACGCGCACATACCGGACGGGGCGTCGTACCGGGTGGTCGAGGCGCGGGATCCCGAGCGGGACCGGAAGGCGGGCGGCGCGGCCTACTCGCCCGCCGTCGGGGACTGGCGCAGTGCCCGTGCCGACATCTATGAGCGGCTGATCGCCGAGGAGCTGGGCGAGGACGAGAGCGGCGCGTTCCTGGTGTGGGGCGATCCGGCGTTGTACGACAGCACGATCGGGATTCTGGAGGAGGTACGGGAGCGGGGCGCCGTCGAGTTCGACTATGAGGTCGTGCCGGGCATCAGCAGTGTCTCCGCGCTCGTCGCCCGGCATCGCACCGGGCTGAACCGGGTGGCCCGGCCCGTTCAGATCACCACCGGGCGACGGCTCGCCGAGGGCTTCCCGGAGGGGGTGGACGACGTGGTCGTGATGCTGGACGCCCACCAGACCTTCCGGCAGTACGCCGACGAGGACATGGACATCTACTGGGGCGCGTACATCGGCACCCCGGACGAGATCCTCGCCTCCGGGCCGATCGGTGAGGCCGCGCCGCGGATCGAGCGGCTGCGGGCCGAGGCCCGGGAGCGCAAGGGGTGGATCATGGACACGTATCTGCTGCGCAGGCATCCCGGGGACCAGTAGGCATGCGAAGCCCGAGTGGATCGCCCCGCATGCGCGGGTGGTCCACCGGTGTGATCGTGACCTCGCGACAGTGACCGAGGACCCCGCTCCGCCTTGCCGCCCGCCGCCACCTGCCGCCGGAAGTACCGAGGCGGGCGAACAGGAGGCCGCCGTCATCAGCAAGGCGTGGGGCAGCCGCCTGAAATCGGGGTGCTCCGCGAGGCGCACGGTCGCCATACTCGCCCCATGTCTCCCGCACCCGTCCGCTTCCACGACACCCGCCGCACGGCATACGACTTCGCTGCGTACGCGCTGGTGCGCTGCCCGCGCTGCGACCGCGTAGCCCGCTTCGAGCGGCGCGAGGGCCGGGCTGCGGACGCCCGGGGCCGGACGTATCCGGAACGGCGTCTGGTCTGCCGCTCCTGCGGCCTGTCCCGCATCGGCACCGGGCCGCACTGCACGACGCGACGGCCCGGGCAGGGCTGTTACAGGCCGGCCCTGTGGCTGCGGGCGGAGACCAGACACGGTGAGCTGTGGGCGTACAACCTCGAACACCTCGACCTGATCGGACGGTTCGTCGCCGCCGATCTGCGGGAGCGGGCTCCCTGGTACGACAGCGGGCGGAAGATGACGCTGGTCGCGAGGTTGCCCGCCTGGATCAAGAGCGCCAAGAACCGCGCCGAGGTGCTGCGCGCGATCGACCGGCTGCGGGCGTCGGTCATGTCGGGCTGAGGCCCAGCCGGGCGAGGGCCTGCGGCACGTCGGGGACGGCGGTCACGCCCTCCGGCAACGGCGGCCTGCGTACGACCACGACCGGCAGCCCAAGGCCACGGGCGGCCGCGAGCTTGGCGGCCGTCGCCTCTCCCCCGCTGTCCTTCGTCACCACCACGTCGACCATGTACTCGCTCAGCAGCGCCGTCTCGACGTCCACCGTGAACGGCCCGCGCGCCAGCAGCACTTCCGTGTGCGGCGGCATCGGCGGCTCGGGGGCCTCCACTGACCGTACAACGAAGTGACGGTCCGTCAGGCGGGCGAAGGCGGACAGGCCCATGCGTCCCGTGGTCAGGAAGACGCGGGGACCGAAGCGCGGCAGCAGGTCCGCCGCCGCAGCGAGGGACGGGACCATGTGCCAGCGGTCCTCGGGGCCGGGCTGCCAGCCCGGCCGGCGCAGGACGACCGCCGGGACGCCGGTCGCCGATGCCGCCTGCGCCGCGTTCGCCGTGATCGCCTCGGCGAAGGGGTGTGTGGCGTCCACGAGGGCGTCCACGCGTTGCTCGCGCAGCCAGTCGGCCAGCCCCTGCGCCCCGCCGAAGCCTCCGACGCGCACCTCCCCTGCCAGCGCGCCCGGCCGGGTCACCCGCCCCGCGAGCGAGGTCGTGACGCGTATGCCGGGACGTGCCGTGAGCGCGGCGGCCAGTTCGCGGGCCTCGGTGGTGCCGCCGAGGATCAGGACGTGGGGGGACATGGGTGCGAGCGTACGAGGTCGGCGGTGGGCGCGGTTGCGGGGGACGCGGGACGGCCGCCCGGCGGGTGCACCGGGCGGCCGTCTCATCAGTGCGCTCAGCCCTGGCGGGCCTTGAAACGGGGGTCCTTCTTGTTGATCACGTACACCACGCCCCGTCGGCGGACCACCTGGGCGCCGGGCTTGGACTTCAGTGAGCGCAGGGACTTGCGGACCTTCATGGTTTGCTCTCCTCGGGTAGCGCGCGGGACCGCGTCAGTGACGGGTCGCCGCGGGGCGGCCGTAGCGGCGCTCGAAGCGCTCCACCCGGCCGGCCGTGTCCAGGACCCGCGACCTGCCCGTGTAGAAGGGGTGAGACGCCGAGGAGATCTCGACGTCGATCACGGGGTAGGTGTTGCCGTCCTCCCACTCGATCCTCTTCGAGGAGTCGGCGGTGGAGCGGGTCAGGAAGGCGACGTCCGCGGCGCGGTCGCGGAAGACCACGTGGCGAGTGTCGGGATGGATGCGGGGCTTCATGGGGTTTTCCTTTCCGGGACCACGGCCGGAGGGTGGTTCCTCAAGGCCGTGGCCTGGTCGTCTCGGGCTGCTTCAGCGCTCCTCGCGGAACTCGACGTGCGCGCCGGCCACCTGGTCGTACTTGCGCAGGACGAGTCGGTCGGGGTCGTTGAGGCGGTTCTTGCGGGTCACGTAGGTGACTCCGGTTCCGGCCGTCGACTTCAGCTTGACGACGGGGCGCGCGGTGCTGCGTGCCATGAGGTTCTCCCTTCGCCCACGCCACGGATCATTGATCCGAGCATGCCAATCACGGCTGGTCCAACAACGGCTTCGGCCCTCGCATTCCCGGGGTGGCGGGCACTGCGCGGTTATCGTCCAGGCATGGAGTCAGTACGTGAGTCGGTGCGTGCCGTTCTCATCGACATCGATGGGGTGCTCACCGTCTCGTGGCAGCCGTTGCCGGGGGCGGTCGAGGCGTTGCGGGAGATTCGCGAGGCCGGGTTCGGGGTCGCGCTGGTCACCAACACGACGTCGCGGACCCGGGCGTCGATCGCCGGGACCTTGCGGGAGGCGGGGTTCGCCGTCGACGCGGCGGACATTCTGACTGCGCCCGTCGCCACCGCGGCCCGTCTCGCCGAGCGCTGCCCGGGGGCGCGGTGTGTGCTGTTGAACAGCGGGGACATCGGGGAGGATCTCGAAGGGGTCGCTCTGCTCGACCCTGCGGATGTCGACCCTGGCGATGCGGAGAGCGTGCCGGATGTCGTGATCGTCGGGGGTGCGGGGCCGGAGTTCGGCTACGACGCGCTCAACCGGGCCTTCGGGTATCTGCAGCGCGGAGCCCGGCTGGTCGCCGTACACCGGAATCTGTACTGGCGTACCGACGCCGGCCTGCAGCTCGACTCCGGGGCGTTCCTGGTGGGGCTGGAGCAGGCCGCCCGGACGGAGGCCGAGGTGACGGGGAAGCCGTCGGCGGCCTTCTTCGAGGCGGGGCTGGCGCAGCTCGGGGTGGGGGCGGGTGAGGCGCTGATGGTCGGGGACGACATCGAGTCCGATGTGCTGGCGGCTCAGCGGGCCGGGATCACCGGGGTGCTGGTGAAGACCGGGAAGTATCTGCCGGAGACGCATCGGGATGCGAGTGGTACGCCCGATCACGTCATCGAGTCTTTTGCGGACCTGCCGGGGTTGTTGCGGGGTTCGGCCAAGGAATAGCCCGTCAGCGCAGCAGCAGCTGCAGGCCGCCCACGATCGTCGCGGCGATCACGAGTTGTTCGAAGAGGCGCTGGTTGATTCGGTTCACAGCCCATTTGCCGAACAACGCACCGGGCAAGACGAACACCGCGAGTGCGGCGTCAAGGAACAGCGAGCGGCCGTCGATCAGGCCGAGGCCGGCACTGAAGGGCACCTTCGACACGTTCACGATCAGGAAGAAGAACGCCGACGTGCCCAGGAAACCGAGCTTCCGGAAGCCCGCCGACAGCAGATACATCGACATCACCGGACCGCCCGCGTTGGCGACCATCGTAGTGAAGCCGCCGAGCACGCCGTACGAGCGGGCCTTGACCCGGCCGGACCTCGTGGCCACCGAGTCCGGCTCCTCGTCGGCCTCCGCCGTGCGCCGCCGCCACACCGTGACGCCCGCCATCAGCAGCAGGATCGCGCCGATCGACGTCCGTACGATCCCGTCGTCGGCCCACATAAGGAACACCGTGCCGACCACCACGCCCGCCGCGACCGCGGGGAACAGCCGCCACAGCGTGGGCCAGTGGGCGTGCCGCCGGTAAGTGAGGACGGCCAGGACGTCGCCGACGATCAGGATCGGCAGGAGTACGCCGGTGGAGGCGCGGGCGGGCAGCACCGCCGCGAAGATGGCGAGGCTCACCGTGTTGGCCCCGCTCACGGCGGTCTTGGAGAAGCCGACGAGGAGGGCTGCGCAGGCGAGGGCGGCGAACTCCCAGCCGGTTATGTGCCAGAGCGTCATCGTGTTCATGCGGGGACCGATGCTATGTGCAGCCAACGGGGCGGGTAAGTACCGTCTCGCTGGTTGGCACCCGGCGGTGGTGTGGCCGCCGCTGGGGGCTGCCGCCCCCAGGCCCCCGCTGTCGGCCTGAACGGCCTCGTCCTCAAACGCCGGACGGGCTGAGGTGCACGGACCGGCGTCCAAGAAGCACCCCTTCAGGGGCGCGGGGCTGTATCGATGTGCGGCTCCGCCGCGTGGGCGCGACCGGCCACAACGAAGCCGCAGGCAAAAGACAGCAGATGTGGCAGGCGGCTTAGTGCCGCTCCACCAGCACCGCACTCCCCTGTCCCACCCCCACACACATCGTCGCCAGCCCCCGTTCCGCCCCGGTCCGCCGCATCCGGTGCAGCAGCGTCGTGAGAATCCGCGCACCGGAGCAACCCAGCGGATGCCCCAGGGCGATCGCGCCGCCGCTCGGGTTGACCAGGTCGGGATCGATGCCGAGCCGGTCGACGCAGGCGAGGGCCTGGGCGGCGAACGCCTCGTTGAATTCGGCCTCCTGGACGTCGGCGATGGTCCAGTCGGCGCGGGCCAGGGCCTTGCGGGTGGCGGGGACCGGGCCGATGCCCATCACATCGGGGTGGACTCCGGCCGAGGCGCCGGCGACGTAGCGGCCCAGGGATTCCAGGCCCAGGTCGTTGAGGGCTTCCTCGCTGACCAGGAGGAGGCCGGCGGCGCCGTCGTTCATCGGGGAGGCATTGCCCGCGGTGACCGTGCCTCCGGCGCGGAAGACGGGCTTCAGGCGGGAGAGTTTCTCGTAGGACGTGTCCTCGCGGATGCATTCGTCGGCGGAGACGAGCACGCCGTCGGGGCGTTCCACCGGCAGGAGTTCGTCGTCGAAGTGGCCGTTCTTGCGGGCGTCCGCGGCGCGTTGGTGGCTGCGCAGGGCGAACTCGTCCTGGCGTTCGCGGGTGATGCCGTAGCGGTCGGCGACCTCCTCCGCGGTCTCGCCCATGGACAGCAGGCCGTGGAGGTCCTTCATCGCCGGGTTGACCAGGCGCCAGCCGAGGCGGGTGTCGACGGTCTCGATGCGGTGCGGGAGGGCCTCGTCGGGGCGGGGCAGGACGAAGGGGGCGCGGCTCATCGACTCGGAGCCGCCCGCGAGGACGATGTCGGCCTCTCCGGCGGCGATGGTGCGGGCGGCCGTCGTCACCGCCTCCAGGCCGGAGGCGCACAGGCGGTTGACCGTGGCGCCGGGGACGGATTCGGGGAGGCCGGCGAGCAGGGCGGCCATGCGCGCGACGTTGCGGTTGTCCTCGCCCGCCTGGTTGGCGGCGCCCCAGTACACGTCGTCGATGCGCGCCGGGTCGAGGGCGGGGACCTCCGCGACGAGGGACCGGATCACGTGCGCGGCCAGGTCGTCGGGGCGCACGGAGGACAGAGCTCCGCGCAGCTTTCCGATGGGGGTGCGGCGGGCGGCCGCGAAGTGGACGGGGCGCACGACAGGACTCCTGACCGACGGCTCACTTAATTAGCGCTGCTAGTTTTGGAGTGTAGACCGCCGCCGCGTCGCCTGGGAAGATCCCGGGAAGTCACCAGGCCACCCCTGGAACCACAGAACCGAAACCACAGACCGAAACCTTCACCGATGCAGCTGGAGGAGACAATGACCGACGCCCGCGAGCACGTCGTCACAGGGAGCCACGGTTCGATCGCCGTACGCGAGTGGCCCCGGGAGCGGCCCCGGTATGTGGCGCTGGTCGTGCACGGCTACGGGGAGCACGCCGGCCGGTACGAGGAACTGGCCGGTGTACTGGTCGAGCACGGAGCCGCGGTCTTCGCGCCCGATCATGCGGGGCATGGCAGGTCGGCGGGCGAGCGGGTGGTGGTCGAGGACTTCGAGGACGTGGTCGGTGACGTCCACCTCGTGACGGAGATGGCACGGTCCGCGTACCCGGGGCTGCCGGTCGTGCTGATCGGGCATTCCATGGGCGGGCTGATCTCGGCCCGTTACGCCCAGCGCCACGGCGACGGGCTCGCGGCGCTCGTGCTGTCCGGCCCGGTGATCGGCGCGTGGGAGCTGCCGGGACAGCTGCTCGCGCTCGACGAGATCCCCGACACGCCGGTCAGTCCGGCCTCGCTGTCCCGGGATGCGGCGGTCGGGGCGGCGTACGTGGCCGATCCGCTGGTCTGGCACGGTCCGATGAAGCGGCCGACCGTGGAGGCGTTCGCCCGGACGCTGGAGAGCGTCGCCAAGAACGGTGATGTCGGCCGGCTGCCGCTGCTGTGGCTGCACGGCGAGGACGACCGGCTGGTCCCGCTCCCCGGGAGCCGCGTCGGCGTCGAGCAGCTCAGCGGTGGCAACCTCACCGAGCGGATCTATCCCGGTGCCCGGCACGAGGTGTTCAACGAGACCAACAAGGCCGAGGTCTTCGCGGATCTGTCCCGGTTCCTGGACGGCGTACTCACGGACTGAGACACCGCGCTGGCGGCCCGCGCCTTGTTTGCAGCACTTCGCCATGGGCACCCGAGATCGCGTGGAGTGACCGCAACGGCTGGAAGGAGAAACGCCCTGATGACTGCGGTGAAGAGCACACTTCCGGAACCGGCCCGCAAGATCGCCGGTGACGCGCTGCAGAGCACTCTCGTGGATCTTCTCGGGCTCTCACTGATCGCAAAGCAGGTGCACTGGAACATCGTGGGCCCGCGGTTCCGCTCGATCCACCTTCAGCTCGACGAGGTGGTGGCCACGGCACGCACGTACGCCGACACGGTCGCGGAGCGCTCCTCGGCGCTCGGCCTGCCGCCCGACGGCCGGCCCGAGACGATCGCGGCGGCCTACACGCTGCCGAGTCCGAAGGACGGCTGGGTGCGCGACACGGACGTCGTCCAGCTGATCGCGGACGCGCTGGAGGCGGCGATCGGACGGCTGCGCGAGCGCATCTCCGCGACCGCGGAGCCGGATCCCGTCACCCAGGACCTGCTGATCTCCCTCACCGCGGAGCTCGAGAAGCAGCGGTGGATGTTCGACGCGGAGAACTGGCCTCGCGAGGACTGACCCGTCGACGGCCGGACCATGCACGTACGGAAGGGGCACTCGATGACCGACGCCCTCGAACTGGACGCGCTGTGGGACGATTTCCACCGCGCGGTGAACATGACCTCCCAGGAGCTCGCCGCCTGGCTGCGGGTGAGCGACGCCGACGAGAACACGGAGCCCCTGCCCGAGCAGGCGGGCTCGCCCACCGGGCAGCACGTCCTCGCGATCCTGCAGAAGCGGCGCACGGACCTCACGGACGACGACGTCCGGGTGATGTACGAGGTCGTGGACACGGTCACGGAGGAGTCGGACCTGGAGAACGAGCCGGCGGCCGAGGACACCGACCGCCGGCACCGGCTGATGACGATCGGCCATGACCCGCTGAAGCCATGAGCGACCAGCAGGACGTCGTCCGCGAACTGGTGCGCGCACATGGGCGGACGTTCGCCGAGGAGGCGGGCATCAGGCTCAAGGACACCCCGCAGCCGCTGTACCGGCTGCTGGTCCTTGCACTGCTGCTCAGTGCCCGCATCCGCGGGTCCATCGCCGTCGGCTCCGCCCGCGAGCTGTACCGGGCTGGGCTGCGCGACCCGCGCCGGATGGCCGAGGCCGACTGGCAGCGGCGGGCGGACGCGCTGGGCCGCGGCGGCTACCGACGCTACGACGAGCGCACCGCCACTCAACTCGGCGACGGCGCCGTGCTGTTGACGGAGCGGTGGGGCGGGGATCTGCGCCGGATGCGGAAGGAGGCGGACGGCGATGTCGACGAACTTCGCCGGCTGCTCCAGGAAGTGCCGGGCCTGGGCCCGGCCGGCGCCGACATCTTCCTGCGCGAGGTCCAGCGGGTGTGGCCGGAAGCCGCACCCTATCTGGACCGCAAGGCGCTCGACGGAGCGGAGCGGCTGGGCCTGCCGAAGGACCCGGACCGGCTGGTGAAGCTCGCCGGGAACACCGAACCTGCCGTGCTCGCCGCAGCGTTGGTGCGGGCGGCGCTCGACAAGGAGGTGGCCGAAGACAGTCTCCGCCGCGCGGCATGATCGTGTAACACTGCTCGCACGCACGCCTTTTGGGCCTGTCGAGCAGAGGAGCGTCACGTGACGGGGACCGAGCCGGCCGCACCGCGGATCGACACGACCAGGCCGCACCCGGCCCGCGTCTACGACTGGTACCTCGGCGGCAAGGACAACTACCCCGTCGACGAGCAGCTGGGCAGGCAGATCGCGTCCATGCAGGGCGACGCGCCGCGGGCCGCCCGCGCCAACCGCCGCTTCATGCAGCGCGCCACGCGCAGGCTCGTCCAGCAGTCGGGAATCCGCCAGTTCCTCGACATCGGCACGGGTATACCCACCGAGCCCAACCTCCACCAGATCGCCCAGCGCGAAGCACCGGACGCGCGCGTCGTCTACGTCGACAACGACCCGATCGTCCTCGCGCACGCGGGTGCCCTGCTGCGCGGCACCCCGGAGGGCGTCACGGAGTACCTGCAGGCCGACGCCCGTGACCCCGCTGCGATCCTCGAACAGGCGGGCCGCATCCTCGACTTCGACCGCCCGATCGCCCTGTCCCTGATCGCCCTGCTGCACTTCATCGCGGACGAGGACGGCGCCTACGACCTGGTGGGCACCCTCGTCGACGCTCTGGCGCCGGGCAGCTGCCTGGTCCTGTCCGCGATGACGGCGGACTTCGAGCCGGAGAACGTACGCCGGGGCATCGAGGCCTACGCGGCGGGCGGAGTGACCCTGGTGGCCCGCACGCACACCGAAATGGGCGGCTTCTTCAAGGGACTTGACCTGATCGAGCCGGGGATCGTGTCCGTGGTGGACTGGCATCCCGAGCTCGCCGTGGACGAGACACCGGACGGCGAGGGCCCCGTGTCGCTGTACGGGGGCGTCGGCGTCAAGGGCTGACTCAGGGACGCCGGTCACCGCGGAGGAAGTCCGCCAGTGCGCTCAAGTCGCGCTGTCCCAAGCCTTGTTCCAAAGCTTCAGCCACCGATCGCCTGTTGGCGCCGGCCTGTTGCATGGGTGCGCCGACGCGCTCGGCGAGAGCGAGGGCCAGGTCGAGGTCCTTGGCGACGAGTTCGAGGGTGAAGGCGACCGTCGCACTCTCCGGGTGCAGATACGCGTCCTTCTTGTACTGCACGAACGGCGCCCCTGCGGCACCGGCCGCGAACACCTCGTACGCCGACTCCCGGGCCACCCCGGCTCGCTCGGCGAGGACGAGCGCCTCCGAGAGGGCCTGGTTGAGGCCGAGGAGAAGGGAGTTGACGGCCAGCTTCATCGCCGCGCCGGTGCCGGCGGGACCGACGTGGACGACGTGGGATGCCAGGACGTCCAGCACGGGTCGGGCCTGTTCAAGAGCCGATACGTCCCCTCCCGCCATGACGGTGAGCCTGCCCTGCTCGACGAAGACGACGCTGCCGGAGACAGGGGCGTCCAGCAGGACCGCGCCCGCCTTCTCGACCAGGGGTGCCAGCGCGGTCACCGTCTCGGGGGCGACGGTGCTGGTCTCCACGACCACCGCCCCTGCGCGCAGCCCGGCGGCGAAGCCGTTCTCCCCGCCGTACGCCTCTCGTACGGCCGTGTCGTCGGCCAGGGAGACGAGGACGACGTCCGCGGCCGCGGCCGCCTGGCGGGGCGTGCCGGCGACCGCCGCCCCGGTCGCCTCGGCCTTGGCGCGGGTGCGGTTGTACGCCGTCACCGCGAAGCCTGCCTCGCCCAGTCGTATGGCCATGGCTGCGCCCATCCGGCCGGTGCCGATCATCGCGACGCGCGGTCGCGCAGCGCTCGTCCCGGTGTCGCTCACCCCAGCAGCCACCCCCCGTCCACGCTCAACTCCACTGCATTGACGGACCGGTTGCGCAGCAGGAAGTCCACTGAGTCCACGACGTCCGCCACGGTGGCGAGCCGTCCGGTCGGGGTCCTGGCGCGCAGGGCGGCCAGGACCTCCTCCGGCTTGGACTGCCAGTAGGGGCTGTCGCCCACGACTCCGGGATGGACGGCGTTGACGCGGACCGGTGCGAGTTCCACCGCGAGGGTGTTCACCAGGCCGCGCACGCCCGCGTTGACCGTGGCCACCGTGGTGGCGCCGGGGTAGGGGCGCTCCTTGGCCTGACCGCCGAAGATGACGATCGCGCTGTCGTCGGTCATGCGCGGCCGCAGCACGTGCACGACCTCGGTGTAGCCGACGAGCTTGAGCGTGACGAGGCGAAGGGCGGCGGTGATGTCGTAGTCCGTGGCCCGGTTCTCGTCGCGGGAGACGCCTGCGAGGACCAAGTGGTCGACGCGGCCGACGTCCGCCAGAGCCGCGGCGATCTCGCGCGGCCGGGACAGGTCGAGGGCGAGGCCTCGCGCGCCGACCTCCTTGGCCACGGCTTCGGTGCGGTCGGGGTCGCGGCCGGTGAGGACGACGTCGTCGCCCCGCTCGGCCCGGACCCGGGCGAACTCGCGGCCGATGCCCGACGTGCCACCGACGACAACGACGCTGCTCATGACTCCAGGGCCTCCCTCAGGTACTCCCAGTCCCGCGTGAACCGGTACGAGTGGCGCGGCGGCGGCTGCGGCGCCTGGGTCTCCAGCCAACGCAGCGGCCCCGTACCGGCGTTGGCGAAGCCGTGCACGCAGCCCGCGCCCGCCCACGCGCAGTCGCCGGGGCCGAGCCGATGGCGCTCGCCGTCGAACACCGCGTCCGCCTCGCCTTCCAGGAAGTAGTACGTCTCCTCGAAGGGGTGGTCGTGGGTGCCGGCGACGCCGTCCGGCGCGTACTGGACCATGAACATCGTCGAGGCGACCGCGCCGAGGTCGCTGTCGACCATCATCTTGACCGTGATGCCGCTGTAGACGAGCAGCGCGGTGCGCATGCTCGCCGAGACCGCGAGAAGGTCCTGGGACTGTTTGCCGGGGTCCATCTGGGCCGTCTCGAAGTGGCCGAAGGTGCGGGTGCGCGGGTCGCGGACGTCGATGCGGACGGGGTTGCGCGCGGGCAGGTCGCGCACGGCCTGGGTGTCGTGGCCATAGCGTGCCCGCGGGACCGGCGCCAGCATGTCCGCCCAGCGTGCGGGCGTGTCCCCGGCGCCGCGCCAGGCGTGCGGGACGCCGGTCGGGAGGATGCCGTAGTCGCCCTCCTCCAGGAGGTACGAGCCGTCGGGGACGTCGAGGATCACGGTCCCGTCGAGGATGTGGAAGCTCTCCTCGTAGGAGTGCACATGCGCCGATACCCCGCCGTCGGGCCGCAGTTCGCACAGGCCGAAGCCGGTGTGCACGCTGCCGTCGTCCTCGCCGACCAGGGTGCGGCGCCGGTGGCCGTGCGCGTCGTACGGCGGCTCGGCCGCGTCGGCGGCCCGCCGCACCAGATGCCGGATCATGCGGTCGGCTTCGCCTCCTTCGCCTTCGCTTCCTTCGCCGCGAGCAGCCGGTCGCGGGACTCCTCGACCAGTTGCCGGGCGCGTGCGACGTCGGCCGTGAGCCTGCCGTCGCGCTTGCGGACGACTCCGTCGACGATGACCGTCTCCACGTTGGAGACGTCCGCGCACAGCGTGACCGCGGACGCCGCGTCGTGCACCGGCGCGATGTTCAGTGCGGTGGCGTCGAGGGCGACGACGTCGGCGCGCTTGCCGGGGGTCAAAGAACCGGTGCGGTGCTCCAGTCCCGCGACATGCGCGCCGTTGCTCGTCGCGATCTCCAGCATCTGCCGTGCCGTCAACATGGTGGTCGGGACCGGCATGTTGGCCTGCCAGCAGTCGGCGTTGACCCGGGCGCGCTCGGCGCCGAAGGCCGCGCGTATCTGGGTGAACATGTCGCCGGGCACGGTGGTGACGACGTCGATGCTCAGGGACGGTCGCAGTCCGTGCTCGATCGCCGCCATCACGGGCGGCCAGCCGTGCCCCATCTGGGTCTCCACCTGCGGCGCGACCGAGACCGTACCGCCGCTGTCGGCGACCATCTGCCACTCGTCCTCGTGCAGGTAGCAGCAGTGGATGTAGGTGGTGTCCGGGCCGAGAAGTCCGAGGTCGTTGAGCTGTTTCACCATGCCGAAGCGGCCGGCGAGGCGCCCCATCGCCACATGCACGGTGATGGGGATGTCCAGCTCGCGGGCGAGGGCCCATTCGGAGGTGACGACGTCACTCACGCAGAAGCCGGGGCCTCGGGTGGCGAGCGCCATGGTCAGCAGACCGTCGTCGGAGGAGAAGTACGTGGCGCGGATCCGGCGTACGTCGTCTCCGGGGATCGCAATCTTGCTTTCGAACCAGTAGTCGGCGAGGGAGGTGTTGGCGCTGCCGTATGCGTACTGGGCGCGGATGCCGGTCTCCGTCAGCGCCTGGATCGCGGCGTCCGGGTGCTCGGGCGTGTTGTTGATGTGGGACCAGTCGACGAGCGTGGTGATACCGGCGTTGAGGCACTCCAGGGCGCCGGCGAGGTTGGCCGCGTACACGTCCTCGGGGGTGTACAGCGGGGCGAAGGTGTCGAGGATGTCGACGAAGTAGTCGTCGAGGGTGGCGTCGGGGGCGACACCGCGGATCGAGGCCTCCCAGGTGTGGCGGTGGGTGTCGACGAAGCCGGGGACCACGATGCGGCCGGTCATGTCGAGGACCTCGGCGTCGGCGCTGATCTCCGGCTGTACCGCGGCGATCCTGCCGTCCTCGATGAGGACGTCCCCCCTCGGCAGATCCCCGACGGAGGGATCCATCGAGAGCACGTGCCCCGCGCGAAGCAGTATCCGATCGGTCATCGCGCTTCCTCCTCAGGGGTGTTCAGTACGCGGCGAGACTCCGCACCGCCGCCACGACCTTGTCCACGGTGGGAATGACTTGCTCCTCCAGCGCGTCGGCGAACGGCAGCGGCACGCACTCCCCCGCCACCCGGCGCACCGGCGCGTCCAGCAGCCCGAAGCCCTCGTCGGCGACGACCGACACGAGAGTGGCGCCCCAGCCGCCCTGGTAGGGGTTCTCCTCCACGGTCACCAGCCGCGAGGTCCTGTCGAGGGAGGCGAGGACGGTGGCGACGTCGAGCGGGACGAGGCAGCGCAGGTCGACGACCTCGGCGTCGATGCCCTCCGCGGACAGCTGCGAGGCGGCCCGGAGCGCCACCGGGACCATGGAGGCAAGGGCGACGAGAGTGATGTCGGAGCCCTCGCGCACCACCGCCGCGCGGCCCAGCTCGACCACATGATCCGGCGGCGCGGGCGCACCCTTGCTCGCCAGCAGCCCCTTGTGCTCGAAGAAGACCACGGGGTCGTCGCTCCGAATGGCCGCCGCCATCATGCCGATGACGTCGGCGGGCGTGGCGGGGGCGGCGATCTTCAGCCCCGGGACGGTCAGTGCCCAGTTCTCGGTGGCCTGCGAGTGCTGGGCCCCGAAGCCGAGGCCGCCGCCGTTGGCGGTGCGCACCACGAGCGGCACGGTGACCTGTCCGCCCGTCATGTACCGGACCTTCGGTATCTCGTTGGCGAGGTAGTCCCAGCAGCAGGCCAGGAAGTCGGAGAACATGATCTCGGCGACCGGTCGCACCCCGGTCATCGCGGCGCCCATCGCCGCGCCCACGATGGCCTGTTCGGAGATCGGCGTGTCCCACACCCGCTGGGGGCCGAACTCCTTGAGCAGCCCGACGGTCGTCTTGAACACCCCGCCGGCCTCGCCGATGTCCTCGCCGAGGCAGACGACGGCCGGGTCGCGGCGCATCTCCCGCGCGATGCCCTCGGCGACCGCCTCGCGGTACGTGATGACGTCACGGTCCGCGCTCATGTCCGCCATGCCGCACCTCCGTCCGCCCATACGTCGGTGAACGCGTCGCCCGGATCGGGCGGCGGCGCGTTCTTCGCCGCCTCGACCGCCTCCCGTACGACGTCACGGGCGCGCTCGTCGGCCGCGGTGACCGTCGCCTCGTCCACCCCCAGCTCCACCAGGCGCCCGCGGGCCAGGTCCAAGGGGTCGTGCTTCAGCCAGCGTTCGACCTCCTCGGCCGGGCGGTAGGTGGCCGGGTCGGCGCGGCTGTGCCCGAAGTGGCGGTAGGTCTCGGCCTCCAGCAGGGCGGGCCCGTCTCCCTCCCGGGCCCGCTCGGCGAGGCGGGCGACCGCCTCCTTCACCGCGAGGACGTCGTTGCCGTCGACGACCTCGCCGGGGATGCCGTACGCCGGCGCCCGGTCGGCGGCCGGACGGGCCACGGCCGTGACGTCGGCGATCGGCGTGTACTCCATGTACAGGTTGTTCTCGCAGACGAACAGCACGGGCAGCTTCCATACGGCGGCCAGGTTGAGCGCCTCGTGGAAGGCGCCGATGTTGGTCGCTCCGTCGCCGAAGAAGGCGACCGCTAGCTGCCCGCTGCCGCGCAGCCGGGCCGACCAGGCCGCCCCCACCGCCATCGGCAGGTGGGCGCCGACGATGGCGTACGAGCCGAGCATGTTCGTCGCGGCCTTGGTCAGGTGCATGGAGCCGCCCTTGGCCCTGCACAACCCCGTCGCCCGTTGCATGAGTTCGGCGAGGCACTCCTCGGGGGTGGCGCCGCGGGCCATGGCGTGGTGGTGGCCGCGGTAGGTGGCGAAGACGTAGTCGTCGGGGCGCAGGGCCGCGCTCGCGCCGACGGCGATCGCCTCGTGCCCGGCGGCGAGGTGGGTGGTGCCCTTGACCAGTCCGGACAGGAAGAGGTCGTGGGCGGCCTTCTCCGTACGGCGGATGACGGCCATCTGCTCGTACAGGGTGAGCAGTTCGTCGCGGACGGCCATCAAGCACCCCCGTTGCTGCGGGTGTTGAGGTGGGACTGGGCCTCGCGGCGGGTGTTCAGCTCGCCGCCGACCGTCCAGTACTTGCGGCCCGCGACGAGCAGTTCCTCGGCCGGGAACTTGGTGATGACCTCGCAGCCGTCGGCGGTGACGACCAGTTCCTCCTCGATGCGGGCCGCGGACCAGCCGTCGGCGGCCGGCCAGTAGGTCTCCAGGGCGAACACCATGCCCTCTTCGAGGACTTCGGGGTGGTCCAGGGAGACCAGACGGCTGAAGATGGGCTTCTCCCAGATGGACAGGCCGACCCCGTGGCCGTACTGGAGGGCGAAGGCGGCGGTCTCGTCGGCGAAGCCGAACTCCTCGGCGCGCGGCCAGACCTGGACGATGTCGGCGGTGGTGGCGCCGGGGCGGACCAGGGCGATGGCCTCGTCCATGTACGCGCGGCAGCGGACGTAGGCGTCGCGCTGGGCGCGGGAGGCGCTGCCGACCGCGAAGGTGCGGTAGTAGCAGGTGCGGTAGCCGAGGTGGCTGTGCAGGATGTCGAAGAAGGCCGGGTCGCCGGGGCGGATCAGACGGTCGCTGTAGACGTGCGGGTGGGGTGAACAGCGTTCGCCGGAGATGGCGTTGACGCCTTCGACGTACTCGCTGCCGAGGTCGTAGAGGACCTTGCTGACGAGGCCCACGCACTCGTTCTCGCGCACGCCGGGGCGGAGGTAGCCATACAGCTCCTCGTAGGCCGCGTCGACCATCGCGCAGGCCTGGGTGAGCAGGGAGATCTCGTCGCGGGTTTTGGTGCGGCGGGCCTCCAGGAAGACCTGCTGGCCGTCGACGACGTCGATTCCCTCGGCGCGCAGGGCGGCCAGGATCGGCATTTCGGCGACGTCGATGCCGAGGGGTTCGTTCGCGAGGCCGTGCTCGCGCAGCTCGGTGGCGATCTTGCGGGCGACGTCCTCGGCGATCCCTGCCTGCGGGTGGAAGGCGCCGCGCAGGGTGGAGATGCCGGCGCGGGCGCCGGTGGGTGGGCCGTCTTTGCCGTCGCTGTAGTCCAGCCACGGGTTGTAGAGCTGGTGGTGGCGGGCCGCGGAGCCGAAGTCCCAGACGACCGGTTCGCCGCCGCGGACCAGCAGGGCGAAGCGGATCAGCTTGTCCATCGCCCAGGTGCCGATGTGTGTGGCGGTCATGTAGCGGATGTTGGCGAAGTCGAAGCTGAGCACCGCGCCGAGCGAGGAGCGGTTCAGGGTCTCGTTGAGCCGGGCCAGGCGCTGCTTGCGCAGCCGGTCCAGGTCGATGCGCTCTTCCCAGTCGACGGCGCCTGGTCCATATGTGCGGATCGCCATGGCGACCACCCCCACTCCGGAGTGAACGACCAGGCCGGGCAGGTGTCAAGTGCTACTGAACACTCTGGCTGAACACGAACCAGACGCCGACGGCCGGTTCCGTTCCGTCATTCCGGTAGCGGTGAGGGGTCGTCGACTCGAAACAGACGGCGTCCCCGGGGCCCAGCCTGTACTCGTCGAAGCCGAGGGTGAGGACGAGCTCTCCGGAGGTCACATAGCCGTACTCGGTGCCCGTGTGCCGCATCAGGCCGCCGGAGCTGGAGGAGGAGCCGCCGGGCCGGTAGGTCACCAGCAGGAAGTCGACGTCCGTGCCCGGAACATGCCCGAGCCGCTCCCATACGACCCCCGAATCCAGCTCCAGCAGCTCCCGCTCCCCCGGGGTGACCAGCGGTCCGATGCGCCGGCCGGGATCGGCGGCGAAGGCCGCGAGGGCGTGCAGGACGGTGGCGGGGGCGGCGGCCGCGGCCACGACCGGCGAGGCGGCGGCCTCGTCCTCGTACCCGTCGAAGAGCGCCTCCACGGAGACCGACAGTGCGGTGGTGATCGCGTACAGCGTGCTCACCGACGGCTGGCTCTTGCCGGTCTCGATCTGGGAGACCAGGCTCGCCGAGACGCCGATCTCCCGGGCGAGGGAGCGCAGGCTCACGCCTTTGGCGAGGCGCGCCTGCCGGATGCGTGCGCCGACGGGCGGCACGGCGGCAGGAGACACGGCTGCTCCCCTCTCGGGCGGACTTGTGCAGCACCATTGAACAGCCGGGGTCGGCCGCGAGGCCAGAGTCTCAGGCGAGGAGCGAAGTACGGAGATCAGCGCACCCGCGCCGGGAGGACCGCCCGTACCTCCCAGTCGGCCCGGCGCGCGGCCCCGCGGGCAGGTCGCCGCCGAGTGCGGTCACCCGCTCCTTGAGGCCGCCCAGGCCGAAGCAACCGCCGTGGGCCGCGGCGGGCAGTCGGGTGCCGCCGCACGTTCGTCAGTGCCTCCTGCACGACCCGGAAGGCTGCCGCCTGCACCTCGTGCGAGAGGTCGTCGGGGACGGCGGGGTCGTGGTGCACGGTGGCCTTCGGGATGGGGCCGGCGAAGTCTTCCGTCAGGCCGGCGAAGCCCGCCGGGTCGCCCACCGGGCGGCGGTCGGCCTGCTCCCCGGTGTCACGCAGCACGCCGACCGTGCGGCGCCCGGAGGCAGCGCCTCGGTCGCGGCGCGCACGACGCCGGCCAGGACGGGGTCCAGTTCCAGCGGCCGGCTCTCCGCCATCATGCGGCCACCTGGGTCCGCACCAGGATGCCGGTGACGTGGTGGGCGGCGAGCCCCGCGACCGGACCGGCGAGGGCCAGGTCCACCACCATGAAGCCGAGCATTTCGCGCCGGCAGGGCGACCAGGTCCAGCAGGCCACGGAGGGGCGCGGCGCGGCGGGCAGTCCGTCTGCTCAGGCACGTCACGGCTGACCCGAAGACCGCCGTCCCCGCACGGCCCCTACCGCCCACGGAGTCCCTCACCGACCGCCATGTCTCCCTCTCCACGGTCAAGACCCACCTCTCCAGCGTCCAGCTCGAACCGGGCGCCCGGAACCGGGTCGAGATCGCGGCCTGGGCGTGGCGGAACGGGTATGCGCAGCCGACCGGCTAGAGGTTCAGCACGCGCGCGACCGTGCGCAGCACTCCGTTGTCGTTGTTGGACGGGGCCAGGTGGCGGGCCCGGGCGATGACGTCCGGGTGGGCGTTGGCCATGGCGAAGGACCACTCGGCGGCGTCGAGCATCTCCAGGTCGTTGAGGTAGTCGCCGAAGACCATGGTCTGGGCAGGTGTGACACCCAGTTCGCGCTGGAGGCGGCGCAGGGCGGCGCCCTTGTTGGCGGTGCGGTTCATGACGTCGACCCAGTGCTCGCCGGAGACGACGACCATGGGGGTCCCCCCGCTCGAGCGAAGTCGAGAGCGGGGAAGGGTGGCGGTGAAGGACTCCAGCGCGGGTGCGGTGGTGTGCGCGGCGGAGCCGAAGTCGAAGAGGGCGACCTTGATGACGTCGTCGTCGAGCGCGGTGGCGTCCTCCACGACGCGGTGTTCGACGTAGTACTTGCGCACCTCCGCCAGGAATGCCTCGTCGCTGCGCTCGACGTAGGCGGAGCGCTTGCCGCAGACGACGGCGCCCACGTCGACGCCCTCGGCGACCAGCTCTCGTGCGGCCTGCACGACGCGGGCCGCGACACCCGGCTCCAGCGGGTCCGAGCTGAGCTCCACGCCGTCGCGCACCACGTACGTGCCGTTCTCCGCGATGAACACCATGCCCTCGGCGACCTCGGCGAACTCCCGTGCCAGCGTGGCGTACTGCCGCCCGCTCGCCGGGCTGAACAGCACACCGCGCCGGCGCAGCTCGGCCAGCGTCTCCCACAGGCCGGGCGGGAGCCGCTTGGCGTCGTCGAGCAGCGTGCCGTCCATGTCGGTGACGACGAGGCGTATGTCGGCGGAACCGGTGGGCGGGCCGGAGGCGGTGAGGAGGGGCGAGGCGGCGGAGGACATGACCTGCTTCCGGTGGGGCGCGGCGGGGCGCCGGATGGCTTACGGCGGTCCCGTCACCCTACGCGAGCTGCGCGGACGCTCAGCTTCCGGACCGGATCAGGCCCGTCAGATAGCGCCACAGCGAGGAGCGCCGCTTGGCGGCCTGGTCCGGTACCGCGGGTGCATCCGGTACGTCCGCCGCGGGCGCCGGCGCGAGAGGCAGCGGCGGCCCGGACAGTTCGTAGCGCACCGGCAGCGAGCGCAGCCCCCGCATGAACGGCGAGGAACGCCACGGCAGTTGGTCGACGGGGAGGGCGAGCTCCAGGTGCCCGAACCGTTCGAAGACACGGCTGACGCCCGCCGCCGCGATCGTCGACGCCAGCTCGCGGGCCGGGCACTGGCGGGACCCCGCGCCCCACGACAGGTGCGCGCGGCTGCTGATGCCGGCGCCCGGTGCCATCCGGCCGGCGAAGAGGGGGTCTGCGTGGGCGGCGGCGGAGGAGACCCACACGGGGTCACCGGCGTGGATGGTGTAGTTGCCGAGCCGGGTGTCCGCGGCCGCGAACCTCGGCACGAAGTTCACCAGCGGCGGCTTGCGCATGACCACACGGTTCATGGTCTCGCGCACCATCCCGGCGGACAGGGTGGTGCGGACCCCGCCCTCGTTCCCTCCCGCGATCACCTCGACGACCGTGTTGGAGATGAGGATGCCGACATGGTCGGAGGTCATGCCGAGCAGCATGAACAACTCGCGGGCCAACGCGTCGACGGAGAGGTCCGGGTGGGCGGCCAGCAGATGGGAGGGGAAGTCGTCGCCCGGCTTCTCGATCTTGGCGGCGGCCAGTTCGCCGAGCGTCACCAGCAGGCGGGCCAGGGCGGGTTCGGCATCGGGGCCGGCGTCCAGCACCCGCCACATGTCCATCAGGGCGTCGTCGCCCTGCGAGCCGGGGAAGCCGAGCAGATGGCTCGCCGCCATCAGCGGCAGCGGACGGGAGAACTGCGCCGACAGGTCGGCCGTGCCCGTGCCGCCGCCCTGAGCGAGCAGGGAGATCAGCTCGTCGGCGTACCCGGTGACGGCCGCCTTGAGCCGCTTGGCCTGCGGGTTGCGTGGGTCCTGGAAGGGGCGCAGGGCCGTGTCCCAGGCCCCGCGCAGCGTGCGGTAGCCGGGGCCGCCCTGGATCAGCACGTGATTGACCTCGAGGGACGGGCCGAGCGGCCAGTCGGCGGGCACCCGGCCCTCCGTCCGGGCCCGCCAGTTCTCCAGGCCCTTGGGCCAGCAGGCGTCGTCCTGGAGCACCTGCAGCGACTCGCGGTAGCCGAGCACGAGCCACGCGGGCACGCCCAGCAGGTCGACCGGCGCGACCGGCCCGTGGCGCTCCCGCAGCCGCTCGTAGACGAGCCCGGGACGGGTCTCGTAGTCCCGGGTCAGCAGGGGTTCCGGAGCCAGGCCCTCCAGCCGCGTGCCGGCCCGCTCCGCGCTGTCCTCGTCGACCGAGTGGAACTCCATGCGTCCGCCGCCCCCTTCGACACCGTCTGCAGAGCGCTCCGCGGGATGTGCCGATCACCTGCGGCGCCGTCGTGGCCGGTCGCGCCCCCGCGGCGGAGCCGCATGCGATACAGCCCCGCGCCCTTGCCGCGCCGGCGAACCCGCAGGGACGGTACCTCAGGCGTCGCTTGGGTCACACGGCGGGGTACTGGCCGGTAGCAGAATGCCGGGCGGGACCTTCGAGTTGCCCGTACGGCTCGGTCCTGCTCACCCGGACGGGCCAGTGCGCTGGTGGGGCCGTGGGGCGGATGGTGCGCTAAGAAAGCCACCTCTGCCACCTCTTCCCGGCTTCCCCGGAGGCGTCCGCCACGACCCGTCGTCGTCCGTCCCGTCCCCTCCGCCTGCTCGCCTCCGCGTCGGCCGCGGCGGTTCGACGGCCTCCGAGGTCACCGTTTCCCCGCACGCCGAGAACACGCCCACCGCCCCGCCCGTCTCACCGGGCCACGGCACAGGCCGCGCTCACCACCGGGCACGACCTCGATGGCAACTGGAACCAGGTCGCCGCCTGCAACCGCGTCCGGCTGAGCGCCTCGTTCGCCTGGTTGAAGACACTGCCGGTGAAGTGCGACCAGTTCACCGCGACCGACGCCAAGGGCGGCAAGCGGGACGGTCCAGGTGACCTCGGCCTCGGTGCCCAAGCAGGGAGACGCCCGTCGACGGTCCCGGCCGGAGCGGCTGACGGCCGTTCAACCGACCCGTTCCGCACACCTGATCGGCCGATTCCCGGGACAGCGTGATCACCGGGCGGCACAATGGCGGCGACGGCCACAGGTGTTGAGAAGGAGCAGAGTTGTGAGTGAGAGCCACACCCCGGGCGGGTCGGCGAGACTGAACACCGGTGTGGCGCACAACGCGCGCGTGTGGAACTACTGGATCGGCGGCAAGGACAACTACGAGGTCGACCAGCAGGTCGGCGAACACGTCGCCGGAATGTTCCCGATCATCCGGGAGATCGCCCGCGCGGACCGCTGGTTCCTGGGCCGGGCGGTGCGGTTCCTGGCCGAGGAGCGCGGGGTGCGGCAGTTCCTGGACATCGGCACGGGGCTGCCGACCGCGGACAACACCCACCAGATCGCCCAGCGGATCGCCCCCGACGCCCGCATCGTCTACGTCGACAACGACCCCATCGTGCTCGCCCACGCCCGCACCCTGCTGACGGGCACCCACGAGGGCGTCACCGACTACATCGACGCCGACATCCACGACCCGGACGCCATCCTCGAACGCGCCTCCCGCACCCTCGACTTCAGCCGTCCGGTCGCGGTGATGATGCTGGGCATCCTGAACTTCGTGCTGGACACGGAGAAGGCGCACGAGATCGTACGGAAGGTCGTCGCCGCGGCGCCCTCAGGCAGCTTCCTGGTCCTGACCCATCCCACCTTCGACGACGACCTGGGCGGCGCGGGCCAGATCCCGGCGATGAAGTTCTGGAACGAGAACGCCACCCCGCCGATCACCGCCCGCAGCGGCGAGGACATCGCCGCCTTCTTCGAGGGGCTGGACCTCCTGGAGCCGGGCCTGGTGTCGTGCTCCCAGTGGCGTGCCGAGCCCGGATCGCCCGCCGTGGTGCCGCAGTTCGGCGCGGTGGCCGTGAAACCCTGACGGAGCAGCCTGACGGACGTGCCGAGCGTGGAGGACGTATGACGACCCTTGCCGACCCCGTCCCCGGCGGCCGCCCGGGTGACGTCGAACGGGCCACCGCGCTCGGCGACGAACTGTCCGGGCGGGGCGTGCACGGCATCGTCCTGGCCTACGTCGACACCGCGGGCGTCGGCCGGGTGAAGACCATCCCCACGGCCAGGCTCGCGTCGGCGGCGGCCTGGGGCGTCGGCATGTCACCGGTGTTCGACACGTTCCTGGCGAACGACTCCATCGTCTCCACCGACGTCCTGGGCTCCCCGGACGGTGACCTTCGCCTCTACCCCGACCTCGACCGACTCGTCGTCCTGGCCGGGCAGCCCGGCTGGGCATGGGCGCCGGTCGACCGGATCACCCAGGAGGGCGAACCGCACCCGGGCTGCAGCCGCACGGTCCTGCGCCGCGTCGTCTCGCAGGCCGCCGACCGGTACGGCCTCACCTTCAAGGCGGGCATCGAGATCGAGTGGGCCGTCGGGCAGGGCCCGGCGGAGGGCGGCGACTTCGTGCCCGCGCTCACGGGCCCCGCCTACAGCGCCACCCGCCAGGTCGAACTCAGCGACTGCACGGCGGACCTGCTGGCCGCGCTCGCCGCGCAGGGCGTGGATGTCGAGCAGATCCATCCGGAGTACGCGGCCGGGCAGTTCGAGGTCTCGGTGAGCGCCCTGGACCCGGTGACGGCGGCCGACCGAAGCGTGCTGGTACGGCAGACCGTCCGGGCGGTGGCCAAGCGCCACGGGCTGGTGGTGTCCTTCGCCCCGGCGGTCTTCGCGCAGGGCGTCGGCAACGGCGGCCACGTCCACCTCTCCGCCTGGCGCGACGGCGTCAACCTGCACTCCGGGGGCGAGGGCCGCTACGGCATGACCGCAGACGCCGAGTCGTTCGCGGCCGGAGTGCTCGCCCGCCTCCCGGCCCTCACGGCCGTGACCGCGCCCAGTCCGGCGAGCTATCTGCGCCTCAAACCCTCACAGTGGGCCGGGGTGTTCACCGCCTGGGGCCGCGAGACCCGCGAGGCCGCGGTACGGGTCGTCACGGGCACCGCGGGCCTGCGCGACCAGGCCGCGAACCTGGAGGTCAAACCGGTCGACCTGGCCGCCAACCCGTATCTCGCCCTCGCCTGCCTCATCGCGGCCGGACTGGACGGCCTGACCTCGTCCGCGCCCCTGCCCGAGGAGATCACCGGCGATCCGGCCCGCCTCGACCCCGCGGACGCGGCGGTCCGGGGCATCCGCCGCCTGCCGACCTCGCTCACCGAAGCCGTCGAGGAGTTCCGCAAGGACGAACTGCTGCGGACCGCGCTCGGCCCGGTCCTCGCGGACGCCGTCATCGCCGTACGACAAGGGGAGATCGCGGCGGCACACGGGCTGGACGACGAGCGGCTGGCGGCGGCCTACCGCTGGAAGTACTGACGATGGCCGGCCCGGTCCAGGAGGCGCTCGACGCACTGGAGTTGGTGGACCACCACTGCCACGGCGTCGTCACCGCCGACCTGCGCCGGGAGGGCTTCGAGGACCTGATCACCGAGGGCGCGGCCTGGCCCGGCCTCTCCCCCTTCGACAGCCCGGCCGGCGTGTCGATCCGCCGCCACTGCGCTCCCCTGCTGGACCTGCCGCGCCACGCGCCGCCCGATGAATACCTGGCCCGGCGAGCCGAGTTGGGCTGGCAAGAGGTACATCGCCGCTTCCTCAACTCCGCGCGGACAAGCACCTTCTGCGTGGACACCGGGTACGCCCCGGAGCGCCTCACCACGCCCGCGGAACTCGCCGAGACCGCAGGCGGGACGGCGTACGAGGTCGTACGGCTGGAGGGCGTCGCCGAAGCGGTGGTGGCGCAGGGCGTCGAGCCCCACGACTACGGCGACGCCTTCCAGGCGGCCGCGCTGGAGGCCGTGCGGCGGCCGGGCGTGGTGGCGGTGAAGTCCGTGGCCGCGTACCGCACCGGCTTCGACCTGGACCCGGCCCGCCCATCCGTGGCGGAGGTCACCGAGGCGGCCCGGCACTGGTCGGCGCGCGGCGGCCGGCTGGACGATCCGGTCCTCATACGGCACCTGCTGTGGACCGCGGTCGATCTCGGCCTCCCCCTGCAGCTCCACACCGGCTTCGGCGACAACGACATCCGGCTGCACCGCGTCGACCCCACCCGCCTCACCGACTGGCTGCATCTGACCGCCGGGACGATCCCGGTGCTGCTCCTGCACTGCTGGCCGTACCAGCGCCAGGCCGCCTATCTGGCCGCGGTGTTCGAGCACGTGTACCTGGACGTGGGCCTCACCCTCCACTACGTCGGCCCGGCGCGCGCCCGGGCAGTCCTGGAGGAGGCGTTGGAGATCACACCGTTCCGCAAGCTGCTGTACAGCTCCGACGCGTACGGTGTGGGCGAGTTCTACTGTCTGGGCGCGCTCGCCTTCCGCCGCGGTCTGGCCGGTCTGCTGCAGGACCGGGTGGACGCCGACGAACTGAGTCTGCCGGACGCGCTGCGCATCGCCGAGTGGGCGGGAGCACACAATGCGCGCCGGGTCTACGGCCTTTCCGGCCCCTCCTGAAAGTATGATCAAGCAATGTCTGACATGACCGAAACCACGCCGGGCTGGCTCAGCTCCGACGACCTCGAGCTGGCACGCGCCCGTATGCCGATCCTGTACGTCGAGGCCGTGCCCGTGCGCGTCGACGACAGCGGCGAAGTCACCAGCGTCGGCCTGTTGCTGCGCATCGGCCCGGACGGGACGGTCAGCCGGACCCTGGTCTCCGGTCGTGTGCTGCACCACGAGCGGGTCCGTGACGCCCTGCTGCGGCACCTGGAGAAGGACCTCGGCCCGGTGGCGCTGCCGCGGATCCCGGCCTCGCTGCAGCCCTTCACGGTCGCGGAGTACTTCCCGACGCTGGGCGTCACGCCGTACCACGACCCGCGCCAGCACGCCGTGTCCCTGGCCTACGTCGTCCCGGTCACCGGCGACTGCCGGCCCCGGCAGGACGCCCTGGACCTGGTGTGGTTCAGCCCGCAGGAGGCCGTGTCGGAGGCCGTGCAGAGCGAGATGCCCGGCGGGCACGGGGTGCTGCTCAGGCAGGCCCTCGCTCACGTCGGCTGCTCTGTTTGAGCATCGTGCTGAAAGGTGTGGCGGGGCGCTCCACGTGCTCCCCGTCCACGGTGATGTCGGCCGCCTCGTTGTAGAACGCGAGGAGTCCCTTGATCGTGCCCACGGCGGGCAGCGGCTGCGGGTAGCTCCAGACGATGTTCGGCGGCACGTCGGCCTCGCCTCGCACCGACCAGTACTGTGCCGTGCCCTTGTAGGGGCAGCCGGTGCGGTGTTCGGTGGGTTCGAGGAGGTCGAGGCGGACGTCCTCGCGCGGAAGGTAGTAGCGGGTCGGCAGACCGGTCTCGAAGAGCAGCACGGGCCGTTGGGTGTCGGCGAGGAGCATGCCGCCGACCGACACCTGGACATGCCGGCTGCTCGCGATGGCATCCACCCGCTTGTGCGGATCACGGGGGTGGATGAAGATCTCTTCCTCCTCCTCGTACCAGTGGTCCAGGCCCCGGCCGCTGCGCCGGAACCACTCGAAGGCGATGTACTCGGCCAGGTCGGCGGCCGGGAAGGTCCAGGCGGCGTTCTCCAGCAGCTCACCGTCGACTTCGAGGTCGTAGAAGATCCTGGAGCCGGTGTGGGCGCCCGTCCGCGGGTTCTTCGCGGGGCGCAGGAGGTCCTCGCGTACCTCCGCGCGCGGGAAGGCGTACTGCGGTACGGGCAGCGAGGGCTCCCAGACGAGGACGGGGTGCCGGCTGTCGACGACGGTGGCCTCGCCCTTGCGGCCGCGCACCCAGCGTTCGCTGGGCTCCCACAGGAGGCCTTCGGGGGTGGCGCGCAGGGATCGTTCGGTGGGGAGTGCACTCATGGACCGCTCTCCTTCGGCTCGTCGTCAGGGCACTCGGGTCGCCGTGGCGGAAGACCGCCGTGTCGACCTTCAACTCGGCCAGGCGGTGCAGCGACTGGAGGGCGACCGACCCGTCCGTGTGTCCGGGCACCGGCACCACCACTGCGCCGCCGCCGAAGTCCAGCACATCACCATCCTCCACCTCCCGGTCCACCCGGCACGGCGGAGCCGGGGGCAGGGGCGGGAGCGCCGCCCGGATCGGCACCTCGAAGTCCTCCGGCACCGGCGGCGCCCCCGCCGCCTCTCCTCCTGCCGGTGCGTCAGCACGATCAGATCAGGATCAGCTCGTCGCCGTCCCGCCACAGACAGGCCGCCCCCACCGCGAAGCGGAGCACCCGCAGGCCCGGCAACACCTCGATCACATCCATGCCCCCAGCGTGACGGACCGTCCTCCCGGCCATACGGTCGTTCGCTGACGGCTCAGCAGGCGGTCACTTGCGCTCCAGCGCGGCCAGCCGCAGCTCCAGCTGGTCGACCCGGTGCCGTAGCAGGGTGACCTGGGCTTCCAGGCTGATTTCCCGCTCCGCCCGGCGCTGAATGCGCGGGGAGGCGGCGGCGCGCTCGATCACCGCGTCCAGCTGGACCAGGCGCTGCGGGCCGTTCGGGCCGTCCACCAGCCGGGACTGGATCTCGCCGTTGCGGTACCAGGCCCGCAGGGCCGAGCGGGAAACGCCGGTCTCGGCTTCGGCCTTGGCCAGTGTGACCCAGGGTTTCTCGTCCAGCTGCTCGAACAGCTCCAGCTCGTTCTGCCAGCGCGCGAGCCGGTCCTCCCAGTCCGACGGTGTCTCCATCGCACCCTCCCTTCGACACGGTGACTCTATCAATACCAGTGTATTGACAGGGTTGAGACCATGGAGACATGACTTTCGAGAGGTTCACAGTGAAGGCCCGCCGGGTGGTCGTCGCGGCCCAGGAGCAGGCAAGGCTGCTCAAACACAGCCACATCGGCACGGAGCACCTCCTGCTGGGGCTGCTCGACGTGCCGGACGGCACGGCGGCGCAAGTCCTGCACCAGCTCGGGTACGACAAACAGACCGCGCAGGCCGACATCGCCGCTGCGGTCGAACCCGGCACGAAGGAGCTGAGCGGCCACATCCCGTTCGCGGGGCGCGCGAAGAAGGTGCTGGAACTCGCCCTGCGCGAGTCGCAGCAGCTCCGCCACAGCGACATCGGTACGGAACACATCCTGCTCGCCCTGGTCAGGGAGGGTGAGGGCGTCGGCGCGAAGGTGCTCGCCGAGCGGATCAATCCGGTCAGCAGGATCCGTGCCGCCGTGCTGGCATCGGTGGAGGGGGCGCAGGACCCTGCGGCCGGCCCCTGGCCGAGCGGCACACCCGCCACCGAGGACACCCTGTCCACCGCGGGCGCACTGGCCGGCGGCGCTCCGGTCGGCAGCCATCACCTGCTGGAGGCGATGCTGCGGGCGGAGAACAGCATGGCGGCCAGGGTGCTGCGCGAACTCGGCGTCGACCCGGACGCCGTAGCCGCCAAGATCGACGAACTGGACCCGGAGACGACCACGGACGCGAACCCGGAGGAGGCCGCCGCCCGCAAGATGGAGATCCGGCTGGTCGACGACGAGGTGCACCTGATCCTGCGGGACCCGGCGACGGTCGCTGCGGCCAAGAAGGTGACCGAGCTGTCCGGCGGCCCGATCCGGGGCGTGGGGCCTGTCGCCGGCCTGTTCGTCCCGCTGTGGCGGTCGGCCGGCCAGCTGCTGCAGCAGATCCGGCGCACGCTGGAACCGGAGCCCGAAGACGACGACGGATCCACCGCGAGCAAGGTGGCCAAGGCCGTTCGCACGGTCCTCGCGCCCCGGCTCCGCCGGTGAACCCGCTGGTCGGCGAGCCGGAACCCGCCGGTGGGACAGAAGAGGACAGCGGCTCGGGGGCCGCAACCATCGCCATCGTCGGAGCCGGCCTGGGCGGCCTGGCACTTGCCCGTGTGCTGCACGTGCACGGCATCGACGCCGTCATGTACGAGCGTGAGTCGTCGCGCGGTGCGCGCGGTCAGGGCGGCATGCTCGACATCCACTCCGGCCAGCGGGCGCTGCGCGAGGCCGGTCTGATCGACCAGTTCCACGCGATCGCCCGTGGTGAAGGCCAGGACATGCGTCTTCTCGAGCCGGACGGCACCCTGCTGCTCCAGGAGGACACGCCCGACGACGCCCCGCTCGACCGCCCCGAGGTCGACCGTGCCGATCTGCGCAACCTGCTGCTGGACTCCCTTCCCGACCACACGGTGCGCTGGGGGCACGCGGTCGAATCCGCCGGCAACGGCCTGCTGCGCTTCGCCGACCACCCTCCCGGTCGGTCTGACCTGGCCGCCGAGGCCGGACGTCACGCTGGTCGGCGATGCCGCGCACCTGATGCCGCCGGTGGGTCAGGGCGCCAACATGGCACTGCTCGACGGCGCCCTGCTCGGCCTCGCCCTGGCCGCGCACCCGGACGACCGTCCCGCCGCCGTCGAGGAGTACGAACGCGAGATGTTCGAACGCACCGGCGCCGCCGGCCGGCAGTCGGCGCGCATGCAGCAACTCCTGTCGTCACCGGACGCCGCCCGGAAACTGCTCGCGTTCTTCCAACCCGGCTGAGGGCATGATGGCCCCCATGGACTTTGAGCCGTACCGGGGCGAATTGGTGGCGTACTGCTATCGGATGGTGGGCTCGTTCCACGAGGCCGAGGACCTGGTGCAGGAGACGATGTTGCGGGCCTGGAAGGCCCGGGAGCGTTACGACGCCTCGCGCGCGTCGGTGCGGACCTGGCTGTACCGGATCGCGACCAACGTCTGTCTGACCGCGCTGGAGGGGCGGGCGCGGCGGCCGTTGCCGTCAGGGCTCGGTGCGCCGAGCGAGGACCCGGGGGCGCCGCTCACGCCGGCCTTCGACATCCCGTGGCTGCAGCCGTTCCCCGAGGCCCGCTACGACGTGGAGACGCGGTCCGATCTGCGGCTGGCGCTGGTGGCGGCGATGCAGCTGCTGCCGGCGCGGCAGCGGGCGGTGCTGGTGTTGCGGGAGGTGCTGGAGTTCAGTGCTGCCGAGGTGGCGGAGCAGCTCGGGACGACGGTCGCCGCCGTCAACAGCTCGCTGCAGCGGGCCCGGGCCGCGGTCGCCGACGCAGGCGATCCGGGCGAGGTCCAGGAGCCGGACGACGTCGAGGCACGGGAGGTCGTGCAGCGGTACGCGCGTGCCTTCGAGGCGGCCGACGTCCCCGCCCTGGTGCGGCTCCTGACCGACGCGGCCGTCCTGGAGATGCCGCCGGTGCCGCTGTGGTACCGGGGCCGCCGCGACTACGGCCTGTTCATGGAGCGGGTCTTCGAGATGCGCGGGACGGGGTGGCTCACACGGCAGCTCACCGCCGGCGGCCAGCCCGCTCTCGCGGCCTACGCGCCCGTACAGGACGGCGGGCACCGGCTGCACACCCTGCAGGTGTTCACAGTGGCCGGCGGGCGGGTCGCGCGGAACGTGGTGTTCGCGGATCCGCGTGTCCTCGAGGCGTTCGACCTGCCCGGGGAGATTTCTTCGGACGACTTCGACCGCGGGCGATGAGTCCGGGCGGTGGCGCCGGTACATACCGGTGACCACCGATCGAGACATCCGAGAGGACCTCGCCATGAGCGTCATCGTCATCGCATTCACCACTCTGGACGGCTTCGTCTCCGACCCGGACGGCCGCGCGGGCACACCCGGCGGCGGCTGGATGTTCCGGCACGGCCCCGAAGCGGTGGCCGGGGACAAGTTCCGGCTCGGGGCCGCCCTCGACGAGGGGGTCCTGCTGCTGGGCCGCACCACCTGGGAGCTGTTCTCCCAGCTGTGGCCGCACCGCGACGACCCGTTCTCCGTGCGCATGAACGCCGCCCGGAAACTCGTCGCCACCCGCACCCTCACCGACGTATCCGCCTGGGCGAACTCGCAGATCCTCACGGGCGACCTGGTGGACGCGGTCAAGCAGGAGAAGCGTGACGTGGTGGTCGCCGGCAGCCTCAGCGTCGTCCATGCGCTGATGGCGGAGGACCTGATCGACGAATACCGCCTGATCACCTTCCCCACGCTTCTCGGCACCGGCGACCGCCTCTTCCCCACGGACACCCCACCCGTCCACCTCGAATGCGAGTCGGCGGAGCAGACGGGCCCTGCCGTCATCGCGCGCTACCGCAGGGCCGGGCGATGACAGCACGCTTCCTCGTCCTCTACGGGACTCCGCGCGACCCCGCGGCATTCGACCGGCACTACCGCGAGGTCCACCTCCCGCTCGCCCGCAAGCTGCCCGGCCTGCGCCGGTACACACTCGGCCGCGAGGCCGCCGCCGTGCGCGGGGGTGAACCACCCCGCCTCGTCGCCGAGTTGGAGTGGGACACGATGGAGGAACTGCGCACAGCGTTCGCCTCCCCGGAGGGCCGCGCCTGCGCCGAGGACTCGGAGCGCCTGCAGACACTCGCACCGGTGCGCAGCATGGTCTTCACCGTGGGCGAGGCCTGAGGCCCTCCTTGTCATGAAGCTCAGGCCGGGTCCTCCGTCCTGCGCTGGGTGGTGCCGGGGGCGCCGGTGTCGCGGTGCCATTCGACGACCAGTTCGTCCCTGGTGCCGAAGCGGACCAGGTGGCGGCCGACGACGTCCTCCAGCAGGTCGAGGTGCTCGGCGTCCGTCTCCACCGAGAGCAGCAGGGCTCCCTCGGCCGCGATGAGGGAGCCCGTCCCGTTCTGGAAGACCAGGCTGCCCTTCCCGCTCTCCTCGTCCCAACTGGTCCGGATGCGGCGGCCGAGGTGGGAGGCGAGTTGCTTGGCGTAGCGGTGCGGGCGGTCGGTGGTGACGCGGGCTTCGGAGCGGGGCATGGCGGACTCCCGGGTTCGCAGTGACGCGGCTGGAGCCGATGGTATGGATTCAGCGGTGTTCGGGGTTCTCCGCGTCGAAGCGGCAGCCGGCGTCCCACTCGGAACGCTGGTTGCCGTGGGCGGGGATGCCCTTGGCTCGCTTCAGCATGGCAGCCGGATGCATCAGGTTCCAGGTCATGAACGTGTTGTTGCGGTTGGTGAAGTCGGCGCGGCTGGGTGGTCGTGGACTCGGCGGCCGTGACCGCGGACGAGACGCTCGGCGAGTGGATCGACGAGGGGTACGCCTTCGCCGCGGGTCTGCCGGCCAAGTGACGGGGAGCAGTCTCAGTGCGCGGCGTCCAGCCGGGCCCGCTGCTCCCCGGTCAGTTCCAGGTCGACCGCGGCCAGGTTCTCCTCCAGCTGAGCGAGCGTCGAGGCACCGGCCAGCGGGATGACCGGGAGATCGCCGCCCAACTGCCAGGCCAGCACGACCTGGTTGGCGGTGGCGCCGGTCTCGCGGGCGATCTGGTGCAGGACGGTGAGACGGGCCGGGGCGCCGGGGTGGTCGTAGTCCGAGGGGAGTCGGTCGGGGTACGTGTAGCTGCCCTTCAGGAGCGGCGAGTACGCGACCAGGGTCAGGCCCGGCTCGGCCCGCAGATACGTCAGCAGGTCGGGGCCCGCGTGGCCGAGACTGCCGTCCGGGAACATGTCGCTGGGCACGTCGGTACGCGGGCGCAGGTAGCTGTGCGCGTACTGGAGGACCTCGTAGCCCGGCAGCCCGGCCGCGGCGGCGATCGCGCGGGCCCGCTCCACCCGCCAGGCGGCCTGGTTGCTGACGCCGAGCAGTCCCACCGTGCCCTCGGCGACCAGTTCCGCGAAGCCCTCGACCGTCTCGCGCTGGGGCACGGTCGGGTCGTCGATGTGGGCGTAGAGCAGGTCGAGCTTGTCGACACCGAGGCGTTCGCGGCTGCGCTCGGCGGACTCTCGGATGACCTTCGCGGACAGGCCCTCCGGGTTGTCGATGTAGCTGGTGCCGGGGGCCAGCGGGCGGGCGCCGAGCTTGGTCGCGATGAAGATCTCGTCGCCGATGCCGCGGCTGCGCCGCCAGCGGCCGAGGAGTTCCTCGCTCTGGCCGCCCTGGCCGCCGTCGACCCAGAAGGCGTAGTTGTCGGAGGTGTCGATGAAGTTGCCGCCGGCCTCGACATACCGGTCGAGCAGGGCGAACGACGTCTCCTCGTCCGTCCGCGAGCCGAACAGCATCGCGCCGAGCGCGAGCACGCTCACCTCGCGGCTGGTGTGCGGGTCTGTTCCGATGGTGCGGTACTTCATGTCGGGTCCTCCCGTTCGCGCCCGCGGTTTCGGGTACGAACGGGAGTCTTCAGCTTGAAGCGCACACGAAGTCAAGGGGCCCCGCCCGCGCTACTTGCTGAACGGGCCCTCCAGCGCCGCCCACTGCAACAGCATGATCGTCTTGGCGTCGGCGATCTCGCCGGTGCGGATCATCTCCAGGGCCCGGCGGAAGGGCAGTTCGACGATCTCGATGTCCTCGCCCTCCTCGTCGAGGCCGCCGCCCTCGTGGGTGCGGGTCGAGGGTCCGTAGGCGGCTGCGTAGAAGCTGACGCGTTCGGTGACCGAGCCCGGGCTCATGTAGACGTCGAAGACGTGCTGGACCTCGCCGATGGTGTGCCCGGTCTCCTCCACCACCTCGCGCCGCACGGCGAGTTCGGGGTGCTCGTCCTCGTCGTCTAGGAGTCCGCCCGGGGTCTCGACCAGCATGCCGTCGGGGTGCCCGTTGACGTACACCGGGAAGCGGAACTGCCGGGTGAGCAGCACGGTTTCGCGTTCGGTGTCGTACAGCAGCATGGTGGCGCCGTTGCCGCGGTCGTGCGTCTCGCGCTGCTGGGTGGACCAGGTACCGTCGGCGTGCCGGAAGTCGAAGGTGGTGGCACGCTCGACGTACCAGTGGCTGGAGAGCAGTTCCACCTCCCGCACCTTCACACGGGGGTTGCCGGTCAGGTCGAGTCCGGTACGGTCCAGGCCTGTACGGCCGCGGCGGTCCGGGGTGTCGATGCCGGCGGTCATCGCGGACCGCCGGCCGTGCGTGTGTTGGTCATGGTCGCTGTCTACCATGGCCGACGCCGTCTCCGGCTGAGGCCCGGAGGCATGGGGGACAGATGAAGCAGCGTCCTCACTGGGTGCACTTCGCTGCTGGTCGCTGCCGCCACGGCGCCGTTCAGGTCACGCTCAGCACGTGCGAGCGCCAGGCCGGCAGGTCGACGAAGAGGCCCGGGGTGAGCAGTTGGTCGCCGTCGCGGTCGTAGGTCTGGTCGGTGAGCAGGTCGGTGAGGCGGCAGGGGTGGCCTGACAGGTCGGGCCAGGGCAGGGGGACTTGGCCCTGGGACGGGGTGCCGGAGTAGTTGACGATCACGAGGTGGCGGCTGTCGGGGCCGGTCCAGCTCCAGGCGAGCAGGTTGCGGTGGGTGTCGTTGTCCGGCCAGCCGGTGGTGGTGAGCAGGCGCCAGTCGCCTTCGCGTACGGCCGCCGCCACGGGGAGCAACTGGCCGTAGAAGGCGCGGAGTTGCTCGTCGGGCGGTTCCTGTGGACGGCGGGCGAGGAAGACGGGCGGGCGGACCTTGCGGCCCTCGAACTGGCCCTCGTACCAGAGCGTCGCGCCGGGCAGGGTGGCGATGGTGACGGCTGCGGCGCGCTCCTGCACACCCGGGATGGTGGCGGCGGCCCGCGGCTCGTCGTGGTTCTCCAGGAAGCGGACCAGACCGCGCTGGTAGGTGAGGTCGGCCTGGAGGTGGGCGCGGGTCGACTCGGCGTCCTCGTGGAGGAGTCGGTCGTAGAGCCGCTTGTCGTAGCAGTGGTCGAAGCCCTGCTGCTGCAGGGCCCATTCGAGGTCCCAGTACGCCTCGGCGACGAAGAGGAGGTCCGGGTGGTGCGCCCGGACGCGCGGGACGACGTACGGCCAGAAGTCGTCCGCGGGCAGCGGGCCCGCCCGGTCGCCCCAGGTCTTGGCGAAGACGTCGTTCATCAGCAGCATCGCCATGTCGCAGCGCACGCCGTCCGCCTGGTCGCCGATGGAGACGAGGGTGTCGACGGCCGCCGTGCGCAGGTCCTCACTGAAGGCGTTGAGCTGGACGACGTCCGGCCAGGGAGCGAAGTACGGGTCGCGGCCGTTGGCGTAGATGTGTCCGCCGACGTCGAGGAAGGCCTCGGGTGACCGGGCCAGGTCTTCCCGGGTGCCCTGGATCAGGCGCTCGGGGTGCTCGGTGAGCCAGGGGTGGTCGGGGGCCACGTGGTTGGGCACGTAGTCGAGGATCAACCGCACGCCCCGGGCCGCCAGTCGGGCACGCGCCTCGGCCAGGCCGTCCGGACCGCCGAGGGAGGCGTCGACGACGTAGTTCCGTACGCAGTACGCGGATCCGGCGATGTCCGCCTGGGTCAGATCGGGCAGCACCTGGCGGAACGAGGCGAGCAGGGACTCGTCGCGCAGGGCGATCGCGAGGCCTGCCGGGCTGCGCTGCCAGACGCCCATCAGCCAGACGGTGTCGATGCCGGGCAGGGCGACCTCGTCCCAGACCTCCGCGGGGACGTCGCCGAGGGTGACGCGGCGCCCGTACCGGCCGCTCAACTCACCCAACCACGCAAGGGTGTTGATCTCGTGGATGACGGTCATGACAGGGGCTCCTCGTCGCTCGAACCCGTGAACCGCTCATCCCGTTCGCGGTCGGAGCGCAGGGACTCCCGGCCGCCGCGGTGCCACTCGTCGGCGCTGATGGCGTGGAAGAGGGTCGCGGTGGCGGCCACCAGTCCGGTCCAGCCGGTCTGGTGGGAGGCGCCGAGGCCCGCGCCGTTGTCGCCGTGGAAGTACTCGTAGAAGAGGATCAGTTCCTTCCAGTGGGGGTCCTTGGCGAACTTGGGCTGTGAGCCGTGGACCGGCCGGTGGCCGTCCTCGCCGGTCAGGAAGGTGGCGGTGAGCCGGTCGGAGATCTCGCGGGCGACCTCGTAGAGGTTCATCTGCCGGCCGGAGCCGGTCGGGCACTCCACGGTGAAGCCGGGGCCGTGGTAGCCGTGCAGGTTGAGCAGGGCGCGGATGAGGAGGAGGTTCATCGGGAACCAGACCGGGCCGCGCCAGTTGGAGTTGCCGCCGAACATGCCGGAGTCGGACTCGGCGGGCAGATAGCCGACACCGTACGTCTGGCCGTTGACGTCGAAGTGGTACGGGTGCTCGGCGTGGTAGCGGGAGAGGGACCGGATGCCGTGCGGGCCGAGGAACTCGTCCTCGTCGAGCATGCGGGCGAGGATGCGGCGCAGCCGGTCCTCGCCGAAGAGGGCGAACAGGTAGCGGCCGTTCTCGTCGGCCGTCCCCAGGTCGTGCCGTTGGACGACGGCTTCGACGGCCGGGTGACGCCGGATGAACTCCTCTGCCCCTTGAACGAGTTCGGGGAAGGTACGGTCGGCGCGGCCGCCGATGACGCTGGTCGCCGCCAGCGGTATCAAGCCGACCAGGGACCGCACCTTCAGCCGGGTGGCGGTGCCGTCGGGCAGTCGCAGCACGTCGTAGAAGAAGCCGTCCTCCTCGTCCCACAGGCTGGCGTTGTCCTTGCCGATGCGGTTCATGGCGACCGCGATCCAGGCGAAGTGCTCGAACAGCATCTGCGCCTGCTCGACGTAGACGGGGTTGTCGACGGCGAGTTCGATGGCGATGTCGAGGAGGTTCTGGCAGTACAGCGCCATCCAGGCGGTGCCGTCGGCCTGGTCGATGTGGCCGCCGGTGGGCAGGGGTGCGCTGCGGTCGAAGACGCCGATGTTGTCGAGGCCGAGGAAGCCGCCCTGGAAGACGTTGTTGCCGTCGACGTCCTTGCGGTTGAGCCACCAGGTGAAGTTCTTCGTCAGCTTCTGGAAGGCGTTCTCGAGGAAGGCGCGGTCGGCGTGGCCGGTGCGGTGCTTCTCGAGTTCGTAGACGAACAGGACCGCCCAGGCGTGCACGGGCGGGTTGACGTCGCCGAAGTTCCACTCGTACGCGGGGATCTGGCCGTTGGGGTGCAGATAGAGGCGGCGCAGGAGGAGCTCCAGCTGCCCCTTGGCGAAGCCGATGTCGACCATGGACAGGGCGAGGGTGTGGAAGGCGAGGTCCCAGGCCGCGAACCAGGGGTACTCCCAGGTGTCCGGCATCGACATGACCTCGTCGTTGACCATGTGGTACCAGGCGCTGTTGCGGACGTTCGGGTCGGCCGCAAGGGGGTCGACGCCGTGCTCGGCCAGCCAGCGCTCGACGTCGAGGTAGTAGTACTGCTTGCTCCACAGCATCCCGGCGAGCGCCTGACGCACCAACCGCCGCTCGTCCTCGCTCATGCCGTCGGGGACGACGTCCTCGTAGAAGGCGTCGGCCTCGGTCCGGCGGATGTCCATGGTGGCCGCGAAGTCCGCCCAGGGATCGGCGAGTTCGGCGTCCGACAGCCGTAGCCGGACGGTCGCGCCGGCACCGGCGGCGACGGTCAGGGTGTGGTGGAGGGCGGCCTTGGTGCCGGTCTGTGCGGGGTTGACGGCGCCGGTCTCGCCGTGGACGACACAGCGGTCGATGCCGTCCTTGACGTAGGGCGTGCTGTTGGGGCTGTGGAAGATGCGCTGGTTGTTGGTCTCGTTGTCGGTGAACAGGGCGGGGGCGTCGGTGTCGCAGTACAGCCATCGCGGGCCGAGTTCTTCGTGGTCTGCGCGGATGGCGTCCGCCGTCTTCGTCAGGCTCGGTACGGCGGTGCCGCCGGCCCAGGACCAGGTGTGCCGGAACCAGAGGGTCGGCAGGAGGTGGAGGGTGGCCGCGTCGGGGCCGCGGTTGTGCGCGGTGATCTCGATCAGCATGTCCTCGGGGCCGGCCTTGGCGTACTCGACGAAGACGTCGAAGTAGCGGTCCTCGTCGAAGATGCCGGTGTCGAGCAGCTCGTACTCGAAGTCGCGGCGGCCGCGGGCCTTGTTGGTGTCGACGAGGTCGGCGTAGGGGAACTCGCCCTGCGGGTACTTGTACAGGTACTTCATGTACGAGTGGGTGGGCGTGCTGTCGAGGTGGAAGTAGTACTCCTTGACGTCCTCGCCGTGGTTGCCCTCGGCGTTGGTCAGGCCGAACATCCGTTCCTTGAGGATCGGGTCGCGGCCGTTCCACAGGGCAAGGGAGAAGCAGAGCCGCTGCTTGTCGTCGCTGATGCCGGCGATGCCGTCCTCGCCCCAGCGGTAGGCGCGGGAGCGCGCCTGGTCATGGGTGAAGTACGACCAGGCCTCACCGTCGGGGCTGTAGTCCTCCCGGACTGTCCCCCACTGCCGCTCGCTGAGGTAGGGCCCCCAGCGGCGCCAGTCCGCCCGGGACGCGTCGGCCTCGGCCAGCCGCTGCCGCTCGGCGCCCACCGTTCCGCTGTCCTCCGCCATCGCCGCCTCCTCGCCCAGCCCGGCATTGCTCCCAGACTCGGACGTCCCGGACGGGGCCGCAATGGGTGGGGGGCGGAGGGGTGGCGTGGAGGATCAGCTGTCGGCCGGCATCACACTGCTGATCACGCCCTCTTTGTCCGCCACGAGATAGCCGGTCCGGCCGTAGGCGTCAGTGAGGTAGACCCTCACCCCGACGGGAAAGTCGAAGGCGTTGCCCGGGGGGTCCAGCAGCAGGTATCGGGTGTTCGCCTTGGGCACCTTGAGTTTCTTCTTCGCCTGGACCAGAAGCGAGGGGACCTTGTCCCAGTCGAAGCCGTCCAGGCGGACGGGTTTCTCCTCGCCGGTCAGCGTGCCGCTGGTGATGTCCTTCTGCACGCCTTGGCCGGGGCGGTAGCTGTACGAGTCGTACGCGGTGTTGCTGCCCTTCACCATCACCTCGGCCGAGACGTACCCCGGGTAGACCGTCAGGTCGCCGAAGCGGTCCCGGCCGGTCTCCTTCACGATGGCCGCGATCGCGGTGCGGATGCCCTGCGGGGTCAGCAGGTCGGTCGTGGCGGTCTGTTCCTCGGCCGTGGGAGAGGCGGTGGAGCCGGCCAAGGGCGACGTCGTGGTGCCGGAGCCCGTGGTGCGGGAGCCCGTGCCCCCGGACGCATGGGTGTCCGACCCCGGCAGCAGGTTCCACACGAGTACGCCGGCGAGGGCGACTCCGGCGGTGGGCAGGACGAGCAGCGTCCAGCGGCGACGACCGGCAGGCACCGGGGTGGCCGGTGGGGCGTACGGCGGTGGGGCGTCCTGCGGCGCGGTGTCCGACGGTGGCACGGCCGGGGGCTGCAGGGGGAAGGACGTGGGAGTCTCGGTCTGGGTCTGCCGGGCCGCGTCGGCCAGCATCCGTTCCAGTTGCCGGGAGTCGGGGCGGGCCCCCGGATCGCGGACGAGGACGCGGGCGAGGACGTCCGTCAGGGGGCCGGCCTTGACCGGCGGCGGTATGTCGTCGGTGAGGACCGCGGCGAGGGTCGCAAGGGTCGTGCCCCGGCGCAGTGGATGGTGGCCCTCGACGGCGACGTACAGCATCATCGCGAGCGACCAGAGGTCCGAGGCCGCGCCACCGTCCTTGCCGGAGACCCGCTCGGGTGCCATGTAGTCGGGAGTGCCGATGACCGAGCCGGTGGCGGTGAGGGCGGTGGCGTCGCGGATGGCGGCGATGCCGAAGTCGGTGAGCACAGGGCGGCCGTCGGGGCGCAGCAGGACGTTGGCCGGTTTCACGTCGCGGTGTTCGATGCCGGCTTCATGGGCGGCCCGCAGCGCGACCAGCACTTCGAGGCCGATGCGTGCCGCCTCGCTCGGGTTCATCGGGCCGAGGGCGAGGCGGTCGGCCAGGGAGCCGCCGGTCACGAGTTCCATGACGATCCACGGGTAGGTTCCGGGGCCGCCGTCGACGATGTGATGGATCGTCACCACGTTGGGGTGGTCGACGCGGGCGAGCGCACGGGCCTCCCGCAGCACCCGCTCCCGCAGCAGCCGTGCGGCCTCCGGGTCGTACTCGGCGAGGCCGGGGTCGGACGGCCGTACCTCCTTGATGGCCACACTGCGCTGCAGCATCAGGTCGGTGGCCCTCCAGACCATGCCCATGCCGCCGCCTCCGAGCCGTGCCGTCAGCTCGAACCGTCCGTCGACAACCCGTCTAGCAGGGGCGTCTCTGCCCTCGTTGCTCATGCGCGGGAGCCTAGTGGGCCGCTCTGACAGCTCACGCGCGGACCGACGTCCGCCTCCCGTGCCTGTGTCCACCCACGGGTGCTCGCCCGCGACCTCGTCTCAATGGTGCGGGCTGTCCCCGAAAGCCGTCACCGTGAGGAAGCGGACAGGGATGACCGTGGCGCGCCGGTTCATGCCGGCGCGGTAGTGGCCGACGTGCCCCTCGATGTCGACGGCGGGGTCCTCCCGGATGCCGCAGGCCACGGCGTGCGCGCCGCGGGGGTCGAGGACCTCAGGCGCCCGGCACCGGGAACAGCATGCAGCTGCTGGTGGCGTGTGCGAGCAGGCGGTCCGCCGAGTCGAAGAGCTGCGCCTCGGCGAGTGCGGTGCGCCGACCACTGCTCAGGACGCTGCCGACGGCGCGGACCTTGCCCGTGTCGGCGGTGATCGGGCGCAGGAACTTCACGGTCAGGTCGAGCGAGGTGTAGCCCATGCCCGGCGGCAGGGTGGACTGCACCGCACAGCCGGCCGCCGAGTCGAGCATCGTGGCGTAGATGCCGCCGTGGACGCTGCCGATGGGGTTGTAGTGCTCCTCACCGGGCTCCAGGGAGAACACCGCGTGGCCGTGGTCGACCTCCTCGATCGACATGCCCAGCGTGGCGGCGATCGGCGGCGCGGGCAGTCGGCCGGCAAGGATCTCGCGGAGGAAGTGCAGGCCGGAGCCCTGCCCGACGGCGCCCGCTGAGATCGCGGGGTCGTCCCAGTCGTACGTACGAGAGCGTTCCATGCGGCCGCGGTTCCTCCCTGACCAACTGACTATGTTTCTCGAAGCTAGCTCTTCCGTCAGCTGACTGTCAATGTAGAAGCCAGGTGTTCTACGATGGCGGTATGAAGTGGCTCGAGATGAGCACCGAGAACTGTCCGGTCCAGCGCAGCCTCAACCTGATCGGCGAGAAGTGGTCGCTGCTGCTCCTGCGTGACGCCTTCAACGGGGTGCGGCGCTTCGACGACTTCCGCCGCCATGTGGGGTTGTCGGAGGCGGTCCTGTCGGACCGGCTGCGCAAGCTGGTCGCGGCCGAAATCCTGCAGACGGTCCCCTACCAGGAGCAGGGCAGCCGGACCCGCTACGAGTACCGCCTCACCGCCAAGGGTCGCGATCTGTGGCCGGTCATGGTGGCGCTGCGGCAGTGGGGCGAGGCGTACGTCGGGGATCCCGAGGGCCCGGTCCTGGAGATCCGGCACCGTGACTGCGGCGCCCCGGTGCGGGTCGTGGTCGAGTGTCCCGACGATCACACCGAGCTCTCTCCGAGGGAGGTCACGGTGACCCCGGGGCCGGCGGCGCGTCTACAGTCCTGAGAGCTGAGGAGTCGTCCGGCGGAGCTGCCGGACAGGCCCGTGTCCCGGGGAGGGCTCAGCGCTTGAGCGTGAAGGTGAAGTCGCCGGAGAGCTTGCCGCTCAGCCGGACTGCCGAGACGAGATTCCCGTCCGTGACCAGTCGCTCGGCCTCGGCCCGGGAGAGACCGCAGCCGTCTGCGATCAGCCGCACCGGCCGGCCCCGGATCCGCGCCGCGAAGCGCACCGAGATGTCGGTCACTTCGCGGTCCAGGTGATCCGATCCGCCGGTGTCGAGGCGCCAGGCGTCGTCCCGGTCGAGGACTGCAGCGGTTACGGCGCCGCAGGGCCGGATCCTGGAGCAACTCGGCTGCCGGAGCTTCGCCGCGTCCCGGCAACCGGTCCCGGCCCGTACTGCCGGGCAGCGCCGCGCGCATGCGTATCGCCGGTCGCTGCGAGCACTGCCCGAGCGGACATCAGCCGTCCTCGACCGCGGCCCTCGCGCAAGCCGGTTCCCGGCTGCGCCGCGTTGAGACAGACGACGACGGTCGAACCCGGGAGCCCGGCCATGCCGAGTTCCGCCCGAGTGGACGTCACCCGCCCTCGGTGACCGCCCGCCGCCAAGCCCGCTCCCCCAGCAGCCGCAACCCGTTGAGGCCGACGAGGACGGTGGAGCCCTCGTGGCCGGCGACGCCGAGGGGCAGCGGCAGGGTGCCCGCGAGATCCCAGACGACGAGGCCCGCGATGAAGACCCCGGCGATCACCAGGTTCTGCACGACCAGGCGCCGGGCCCGGCGGGAGAGGGCGATCACTGCGGGCACGGTGGCGAGTTCGTCGCGGACGATGACGGCATCGGCGGTCTCCAGTGCCAGGTCGGATCCCGCCCGGCCCATGGCGACACCGGTGTGGGCGGCCGCGAGGGCGGGGGCGTCGTTGACCCCGTCCCCCACGACGAGAACCTTGCGTCCCGTGCGCTCCAGTTCCGTCACCGCGCTCACCTTGTGCTGCGGCAGCAGTCCCGCCCGGACGTCCTCGATGCCGACCTCGGCGGCCAGGTGCGCCGCCGCGCGAGGGTTGTCGCCGGTCAGCAGGGTCGGGGCGGTTCCGGTGAGGTGGGTGAGGGAGGCGACCGTGGCGGCGGCGTCCGGGCGCAACCGGTCGGCGAGGCCCAGGAGTCCGACGGGGACGCCGTCCGCCACGACGAGGACGGCAGTACGGCCGGACTCCTCCAGGTCCGCCGCATGGACCGCCGCGTGCGCGGCCACTGCGTCGGTCGCGCCGCTGAGGAGCCGGGCCGGTGCGCCGACCGTGACCCGCCGCCCGTCGACCCCGGCCGTCACCCCGACACCGGGCGTCGAGTCGAAGTCCCGCGCGGACGGCAGTGGCAGCTCCCGCTCGCGCGCCGCCTCCACGACGGCCCGCGCCAGCGGATGCTCACTGGGGTGCTCGGCGGCGGCCGCGAGTGTCAGCAACTCCCGTTCCCCCATGCCGGATCCGGGCAGGGGCCGTACGTCGGTCACCCGCGGCGCGCCCTCGGTCAGGGTGCCGGTCTTGTCCAGCGCGACGGTGTCGACCTGGCCGAGCCGTTCCATCACCACCGCCGACTTGACCAGCACGCCGTGCCGTCCGGCGTTGGCGATGGCGGACAGCAGGGGCGGCATGGTCGCCAGGACCACCGCACACGGCGAGGCCACGATCATGAAGGTCATGGCCCGCAGTAGCGCCCCGGTCAGCTCGGCGCCGAAGGCGAGCGGCACGAGGAAGACGGCGAGGGTCGCCGCCACCATGCCGAGCGAGTAGCGCTGTTCGACCTTCTCGATGAACAGCTGGGTGGGCGCCTTCGTCCCGGACGCCTCCTCGACCATGCGGACGATCCGCGCCAGCACCGAGTCGGAGGCATCGCGTTCGACGCGGACGCGCAGCGCTCCCGTGCCGTTGACGGTCCCCGCGAACACCTCGTCGCCGGGCTCCTTGAGGACGGGCAGCGGTTCACCGGTGATGGTCGCCTGGTCGACCTCGCTCGCCCCGTCCAGCACGCGGCCGTCCGTGCCGACCCGCTCACCGGGCCGCACGAGAACCGTGTCCCCGATCGTCAACTCCTCGACGGACACGGCTCGTTCTGAGCCGTCCGGGGCGATCCGGGTCGCCGTGGCGGGCGCCAGGTCCAGCAGGCCGCGCACCGAGTCGGCGGTCCGGGCCGTGGCCAGCGCCTCCAGTGCGCCCGAGGTGGCGAAGATGACGATCAGCAGGGCGCCGTCCATGACCTGCCCGATCGCGGCCGCGCCGAGGGCGGCGACGACCATCAGCAGGTCGACGTCGAGGCTCTTCTCGCGGAGCGCCTTGAGCCCTTCCCAACCCGGCTCCCACCCGCCGGTGACGTACGCCGCCGTGTACAGCGGCCCCCAGGTCCAGGCGGGTGCGCCGGTCAGCTGCAGCGGCAGCGCGAGCAGGAAGCACACGGTGGCCGCGACGGCCCAGCGCACCTCGGGCAGCGCGAGCATCCGGGTGCGCCGCGGGGGCACGGGCCCGGACCTGACCGGGGCGGCCTGGGGCGCAGTGAGCGTGGAGGTCATGCTCCGACCATACAGGAACACATGAAGACCAATTCATTTCTTCATGAGCGCATGCTCAGGAGTGCATGGGTATGGGGCCAAGGCCGCTCACGCTCCGTAGGATGAGCGGCATGGGCCATGGAGCTGACACCACCACCGCCGCAACGGCACGCGAGCGTCTGGAGACAGTGGGCGCCGCCGACGTGGCCGCCACGCTCCAGGCCCTGGCGACCCCGTCCCGGCTGCGCATCCTGGCCCGACTGCAGGAGGGACCGTGCGCGGCGACCGAACTCGCCGACGCCGTGGGCATGGAACAGTCCGCCTGTTCCCACCAGTTGCGCCTGCTGCGCAATCTCGGCCTGGTCACCGGCGAGCGCCGCGGCCGCTCGGTCATCTACGCGCTCTACGACAACCATGTCGCCGAACTGCTCGAGCAGGCCCTCTACCACGTGGAGCATCTGCGGCTGGGCCTGCGCGACAGTACGTCCTAGGCGTCCTGGCCGTCCGGCTGCCGGACGACCGAACGGCGCTCGGCGGAGGGGCGGCGGCGCAACAGCAGGCGTCTCGCGGGGCGCTCCACCGCCTCGTACAGGACCCAGGACAGACCGAGGGACACGGCGAACGCGACGCCCGTCGCGGCCAGCCCTGCCGTCGGGCCGAAGAGCGGTTTCGTGCCGAGCACGTTGGTCCCGGCCCGCAGCACGAGCAGGTGGACCATGTAGAAGGCGAAGGAGAGCTCCCCCAGCCGTACCAGTCGCCGGTGGCGCCACATCGAGGGCAGACCGTGCAGGTCGGCGACGGCCGCCGCCGCGATGAGCAGGGCGAAACCGATGACGGTGCAGACGGTGGCCGGATAGCCGTCGGTGATGTGCGGGACGTGCGGGACGAGGAAGTAGCCGATGATGGCGAGGGCGAGCGAGGCCTCCAGGCCGGGTCCGCGCCACCGGTCGAGCAGCACCAGCCGGGCGACGGCGACGCCGAGGACGAACTCGGGCAGCCGCGCGGCGGGGAAGGAGTAGATCTGCTGGCCCAGCCAGTGGTGCGCGTCCACCCACGCCAGCCCCAGCACCGCCAGCACCGACGCTCCGGCCAGCACGGCCGCGCCGCGGGCGCCGAGACGGCGCAGGAGCAGCGCCAGCAGCGGGAAGACGGCGTAGAAGAAGGCCTCGCAGGCCAGCGACCAGCTGACCGGGTCCAGCGTCTGCCACCAGGGCCGCCACCAGGAATGCACCAGCAGGAGGTTGGCCAGCCCCTGGCTCAGGCTCGGCTTGGACTGGTGGGCCAGCGTGTACGCCATGAGCAGCGCGATCGCGGCGGTGACCAGGTGGACCGGCAGGATGCGGGCGATACGGCGGCGCCAGAAGGCGGGCGCGCGGTCGTCCGGCCGGGCCGACCACGTCAGGACGAACCCGGACAGCACGAAGAAGAACGACACCCCCGTCGCACCGGCCCCGAACGCCCAGGTGACGAGGGAGCCGGCGGTGCCGTCGAAGTAGTGGAAGTTGTGCACGTGCAGTCCGAAGACCAGCACTGCGGCCATCCATCTCAGGCCGGTGAGGGACGGCAGCGAGGGCGCCGGAGCGGACGGGGAACTCCTCGTGGCGGTCGTGGTTTCGGTGGTCGATGGCGTCCGGGGCGCCCTGGTCGCCGTCGTCATCGAATCACCTGCAGAGAACTTTTCGTGCTGTGCATGAAGCGGGGCATGAAGGGGAAGCTTGCCAGTTCAGCCCCTTTCATTCATCCCCGTACCCGACGTCACACCAATGGGGCCGAACCTCGGCACCACATCCGCTCAATCGCGGCCATTTCCCTTGCCCAGACGTTCGAGAACGGCACGCGCCATCGCTTCCTCACCCTTGGCGTTGGGGTGCGCGGGCGCGGCGGGCGAGGCCGGCTGGAGCGGTTCGATCCAGCGGACGTCGGGCGCCTTGCACATGTCGTGGCCCACCGTGGGCCCGTAGGCGTCGACGTACTCCGCGCGGTCCCACTCGGCGACCAGCCGAAGCATCAGGTTCAGCCGCTTGCCGGTGTCGCGCAGATACGCGAAGTCCTTGGCCGCGAAGGGCACCGCGGGATAGCAGCCGCTGCCGTCGTCGGGCAGCAGGTCGGGGTAGCCGACGACGAGCACCCGGGCGTGCGGCGCCCTGGCGTGCACGGCCCGCAGCACCGCGTCGATCTTCGGCGCGGTCCGCGCGATGGCGACCGTGAGCTGGTCGATGCCGGACGAGGCGTAGTGGCGCCGGCACGGGTCGCCGGTCGGGTCCTGGGAGCTGAGACGGGCGCAGGTGCCGATGATGGAGCTGAAACCGATGTCGTTGCCGCCGATCTGGACCGTCACCAGACCGGTGTCGCGGTTCAGCGCGTCCAGCTGGGGCTCGTTGGTGCCCTGCGGCTTCCACATGTTGTCGGTGGTCGCTCCGCTGCAGCTCACGTCCTTGAACGCGGTCGCCTTGCGCGCCGCCGCCACGATCGAGGGGTAATTGTGGTCGGAGCGGGCACAGTTGGCGTCCACCTGCTGCGGGATGAGAGGGCCCGCCGTATAGGAGTCCCCGAGCGACACATAGCGGGTGTCCCGGCCGTGTCCCCCTCCGTAGGCCGCGGCAGGCGTCGTGGACGCCGCGACGAGGGCACAGCCGCCGAGAGCCGCCCCCACCGCCATCCCCCGCCGCCGACGTCTCGCCGCTGAGCCCGAACGCGTGTCGTCCGCCATGCGATTCCTCCCCCTGAGACCCGGACGTCGCGCTGAGCCTCACCGAGGCGCGGCATCACACGCGACGCAGCCTGTATACCGCCCGGTATGTCTCCGGGGCCAGAGGCGGGAGGCGGGCAACTGGCCTTTCCGGCAAAGGGAGTCCACCGGTTCCGGGGGCCGGACACCCTGCCGGCCGCGGACGACGGCGTCCCTGCGGCACGCGCCGAATCGACAAGCCCGTTGGGTCCCCGACCCAGGTAGGTCTATCGTCTGAATCGTGGGCCAGAACATAGGAGAGCGGCCATGATGCCGCAGGACGAAGCCGTGATCGGCTGCACGGGGAAGGTGCTCGTCGGAACGCGCGGATCCGCGGGGCCCGGCGAAATCCTGGTGCGGGTCAGAGGCGGTTCCGAGACCTTCCTCGCCTGGTCCGAAGATCCCCTGCCCACGGGGGCGACGGTGCTGGTGATCGAGTCGCGCGGATGTCGTGAGGTCGGCGTCATCGAGTGGGTGGATCCATTGGACGCGATCGGCGGCGACGCCGTCGGCGCCGACTGAGGAGTAGAAAGAAAAATGTTCGGATACCGCGTTCCCGCTCCCGACGAGGCGATGTTGATCTCGGGAGGCAGGCGGGGACTGGGGGGCGCGCCGTTCCGAGTGGTGACGGGGCACGGCAAGTTCGTGATCCCGTTCTTCCGCAAGACCCGCTTCCTCACCCTGTCGATGTGCGAGGCCGAGGTCACGGAGACCTGTGTGACCAAGCAGGGCATCGCCCTGCATGTCCGCGCGGTCATCGCGTTCAAGGTCGGCAACGACCACGAGAGCATCATCAACGCCGGCCAGCGCTTCCTCTCCGACCAGGACCAGATGTCGGTCCTGACCGGCCGGATCTTCGCCGGTCACCTGCGGGCCATCATCGGCTCGATGACGGTCGAGGAGATCGTCACCGAGCGGCAGAAGCTCGCCGCGGAGGTCCTGGACACCTCCAAGACCGAGATGGCGAAGATCGGTCTGATCGTGGACTCGCTGCAGATCCAGTCGATCGACGACGGCGACGCCGGATACATCGACGCGATGTCCGCGCCGCACAAGGCGGCCATCCAACGGCAGGCCCAGATCGCCCAGGCGCAGGCCACCCAGGCCTCGGTCGAGGCGGAGCAGGAGGCGGCCCGCAAGCAGGCCGAGTACGCCCGGCAGACCGCCGTCGTGAAGGCGGAGTACTCGGCCGAGGTGGACCGCGCCCAGGCGCAGGCGGCCCAGGCCGGCCCGCTGGCGCAGGCGCACGCCCAGCAGGAGGTGCTCGCCGCGCAGACCGAGCTGGCACAGCGCCAGGCCAAGCTGCGTGAGCAGCAGCTGGTCGCCGAGATCGTGAAGCCCGCCGAGGCCGAGGCCGAGCGGGTCAGGGTGCTGGCGGCCGCGGAGGCGCAGCGCATGAAGATCCAGGCCGAGGCGGCGGCCTCGTACGACCGGGTCGCGCTCGACCGGATGCTGATCGACCAGCTGCCACAGATCGTGAAGGAGGCGGCGGGTGGCCTGGCCGGCGCCAACGTCAACGTCCTCAACGGCGCGGACGGCCTGGGCGAGATCGCCGCGGGCCTGGTCTCCCAGGGCCTGACCATCCTCGACTCGGTCCGGCAGAACCTGAACGGCCAGGACGCCACGGACGGGCGCCGGCCCGAGGAGAACAGCGGCAGCGGGCTGCTCCAGCTGCGCTCGGGCAAGGAGAGGAAGTCGGACGACGGGCCGGTCGACGTCGACTAGGCGCTCCGCTGGCTGTACCGATTTGCGGCTCCGCCGCGGGGCCGCGATCGGCCGTCTGTCGGCTGCGGCGCCGTTGTGGCTGGTCGCGCCCCGCGGCGGAGCCGCATATCGATGCTGCCCCGCGCCCCCGTTTGGCGCGGGCGGCGAAACCCGAAAGGGTTCTCAACCCCCGACCGGGCGTACCCCAAGACCGGTGAGCGGC